>JASFTV010000161.1:0-7530 GCA_050050615.1 Desulfobacteraceae bacterium | reverse complement strand
ACGCGTTTGACGGAAATCTTCAGGCAGCACAAAGATGAAATTGACGGTATCATTCATACCGTTGGCATCATGGGAGAGATCGTGCTCGAGAATCCCCACAGAAACGTCGCACTCAATATTTGCGGGACGCATAACATGCTGGAGATTGCTAGACTTTTCGAGATTCCTAAGATTGTTTATACAAGCACCGGAGCGGTGTACGGAGCGGTTGCCGGAACCCCCTCTGAGGACCTGTATCCGCCAAATCCTTCAGATCTTTATGGCTCAACAAAAGCCTCTTGCGAATTGATAGGGCTGCAATACGCCAGTAGTTTCGGATTTGAGTTTCGCATCAGCCGGGTTTATTTCTGTTACGGTCGGGGGAAATTACCGTCTCGCTTTATCCGGCTGTACCAGTTGGCGTTCGGTGCCCTGGAGGGGTTGGAAGGTTTGCAGATTGATAGAGGTGCCGATCAGAAACTTGATTTTACCTATATTGAAGACGCGGCCCGAGGGACGGCTATGCTTTATCGAGCCAAAGATTTAAAGCACAATGTATTTAACATTGCCACCGGGGTGCCCACGAGTGTGAGCAGAGTAGCAGAACTTGCTCAAGAATATTCAGCATTCGATGTAAATGTTGAACTTGGCCCCGGAGAACTCATGCAGCGAGCTGAAGCGCTTGATATTACCAGAGCCAGAGAAGAGCTGGGCTTTGAACCTCAATACGGGATTGAGGAGGGCATTCAGAAATATGCGGAGTGGATGAAGCGGGTATTAAAGTAGTTTTCATCATTGCGTTCGGTTTACCCTTTTTTGCTATTCTGTCAAGGGGGACTATCCCGACGTTTTTCTTGATGGTGGACTATGGAGAATCTAGAAGGGCTGTTCAAGTTTCAGCATGAAGAAAATGCGTTCCAGGGATCATGGACTTCGGATCTCAATGGAAGAGAAAAGGCGCTCCACCTCTTCCTGGTACTTCGAATAATAGTATTGCCGAGCACCGGTATAGAGGATCAGGTAGAGCTTTTCCTTGTGGATGGTCCCCAGGGCCATACCCTCTCGTTCCAGACCCTCTTTGGAGAGGAACTGAAAATCAAATCTGAAGCCTGAAAGAGAACCAAACTTAGCCGGCCTCAGATTGGTTGCCTCAGCGGTCCCTGCGTTAATGCCTGCCGTCCGAATGGCCGAAGAGGTCACCCTCCCCAATGCGAGATGCTCTGCTTCAAGTCCACCGCCCATGGATTTGATGCTGGCTACGAAAAATTCAAGCACGTCGCTCGGGGTCATATGGCCTCGAAAGCGGGGCAGTTTGGATTTCTCTGTTCCTGTCTTCAGCAGGCTATCCCCGTCCTCGAGCCCGTTGATAAATCGAATGGCCTCAAGGAGTGGTCCGTCCACCGTCCAAAGTTCGATGTGGCCTTCAGTGGATTTGCTCCAGGGTATCTCTGTCATGACGGTATAGAGATCGCCAATCGGCTGCCGCGCCGGTTGGACCAAGGTGTAGTGGGCACACCCGGTGACAAACAAGACCAGAGCAAACATAATGTTTTTTGGTTTCATATCTTTTCTTTCTTCAACGCCTCAAGGTAAGATTTAATAATTTCGGAATCAGACGCCTCTGGATTCATTTTCAGATACTGCTCGAAGTACGTGCGGGCATCCTCTTTCTGGCCAATCTGCCAGTGTACGATCCCCAAGGATCTGTATGTTTCCGGAGGGGGATTGTCTTCCCTCAGGGCTCTCTGGTACTCGGCGACAGCCCTCCCCGCATCTCCTTTTTCTCCTCGGAGGCGACACATTTCGCCCTGGAAAAAGTGAATCTCGGCCAGATTATATCCTGTCTCGATGAGGCGGTCGAGCACCACCTGCGATGCCTTGAAATCCTGTTTTTGGAGCTCGTCCTTCAACCACCCGGCCCGGTAGGGTCCTATGGCAGCCAGATATTCTTTTTGCTGTATATGACCGGCTTTTCCTTGGGCAACCAATGTGTCGGCGTCCTCGTTCAGGGTTTTTACACGCTCTTCGGTTGTCGGGTGTGTTGAAAAGAAAATGAACTGCTCAGGATCATCGGCCGCATCTCGTTCCGCAATGATGGCTTCCCAGATCTTGGCGGCTTCTTTGGGATGGTATCCGCCTTGCAACATCATTTCGAAACCAATGTCATCAGCCTCGCGTTCCTGGTCACGGGAAAACTTGAAGATGGCTCCAAGGGCAACGAGTTGTGCGATGTCGCCCGCATATCCAACGCCAGCGGCCGCAGTAGCAAGCTGAAAGAACGCCAGAACATCACTGGTGTTTCTCACGTTGCGCCATTGCTGCACAGAGTGACGCCTCAAATAGTGTGCGATTTCATGACCGAGTACGTATGCAAGCTGCGCCTCATTCTGGCAGCGCAAAAGCAAACCGGTCCATATCTGCATGAAACCGTTCGGAGCCATGGTGGCGTTAAAATGAGGTGTATCGACCACGTAGAACCGGATATCATTGCAGTACTCAGGAGACAATTTGCAAATGATGTTGCGGATGTACGCGCTGAGCTCAGGATCAGTCACGATTCGCCCGGAAGTGGAAAGCTTCTTTTCCATGCGCTCCATGTACATCCAAAGGCCGGCCTCGTCCGAGGAAGGGTCGGGGCGCTGTCCCGGTTGAATGTCACTCAAAGCTCCGGGCTTTCCTCTCGGCGTAGCACACGCCACACATGTTAGGCACATGAGGATGATGAGGAAGTTTCGATATGTTTTCATAAGGGAATGTTAGCTAGAAGTTGTTGAACAGCCTCTCGTGCTGGTTCCGGGGTTCGCAGATCCCCTGTTCCTCGGTAAAGCCGGTTGAACCAGACCACCTGGCCGGTTCGAAGGTCGACAAGAGAAGCAAACCCCAACTGAACGCCACCGCTGAGGCCAACCCCAAAGGCTGCCGCGGCAACCATCAGGGCGGCTCGTCCGGCACTGACATAACTGTCCCTGATATAGAGAAAAAGGGCATAATCTACGGCGTGCTGTTCCCTCAGGGTGTCCACATCTTCTCCCAGGCTCCAATCGAATCCTTTTGATTTGGTAGGCAAAGCATATGCCGGAAGGTATTTGTGGATGAGGATGGTTTCGCCTACCACTTCGTGAAGCTTGATCAGTTGGTTGTGAAGATGTAAAGTTGCAGGGTTGTTCTTCGGTTCCCGATAAAGAACGAGGGAGTCTTCCCTTTCCTTCAAAAGGTCGGTCAGGGCCTTTGTAATATTTTTCCTCGCAGCCGCCGTCCAGTCGGCTCTTGGTTCCTGAAGTCCGCCGGCACTCAGCTCGGTGAGTTGAATGTCGGGCTGCATCAGGAAGACTCTTACAGAGGGGGCGGGTTGTTGGAAATTGTCAGCAATTTGGAAGGCTGGAACGCACCCGACCAGAAGGGCGATCAGGCACAGAAGTCCCAACTTGTTCAACCGAACGAAGATGGAGGGACATAGTGAATGATGCTTTGAATGGGCGGGCAAGGGTTCCATTGAAATCTCCATCACCTTCAAAAAAATATCCATAGGTTTGGAGCAAATCGGGAGCCTGATTATGCAAAACACACCCTAAGATAAAAGCCGCGTCTTGTCAACTGGAAAACCCGCAGCGCCACAGAATAGAAAAGGCGAACAGGCGGGAGTGCAAAGGCGCAGGGGGTCAGTCCCTGAATTCATTGGGTCATGGGTGAGGCCCCGCCCCCTTTTGTATGGCCCTTCCCGCATCCCGTTCGTTTTTGAAAAGAGATCCTCATGACCCGGCGAAACCAGCAAACCATTCTTGGTCGAGAACGACTGGGGATAACTTCGAAAAAAGCGTAAGCGATCAACTCGATTTTCTTGAGGAATAGTTTTGATTGATGTATTTGTGATGATCTGGTCCATTTTCTCTCTAACCTGTCACTGCAGCTGACAGCCAGGACTTTGCGGTTTTAGGTTTCCGCAAAAGTCGGTGTTTGATTGGCTTCCCGCGTGCCTTGTGACCCTGGCTGCGGCTGAGCTCGGGAGCTACACATTTCGAAATTATTGATCTTGAGGGAGAACATACATGGAAAGAAATAACTGGCGTCTGGATGGTAAGCTTGCTTTGATAACGGGTGGAACAAAAGGTATTGGGCTTGCGGTTGCTGAAGAAATTATGGCGTTAGGTGGAAGCGTTTACACCGTAGCGCGAAATGCGGATTTGGTTGAAGAATGTCTTAGCTCATGGGATAAGCGAGGGTTAAGTGCTTTAGGCTCTGCGGCAGACATCACCTTGGCCGGTGATCGCACTCGTCTGTTTGAGGAAATCTCAGCACGCTGGGACAGACTGGACATCTTGGTGAATAATGTAGGCACTAATATTAGAAAAAAGGCGGTTGAGTATAGACCAGACGAATATGAGACTATAATCACCACAAACATGCACTCAACCTTTGAAATGTGTCAACGATCGTATCCACTTCTCAAGAAATCTGAGGCCGGTGCAGTTGTGAATATTGTCTCTGTTGCAGGTTTGACGCACCTGCGCACAGGAGCCCCATACGGGATGAGCAAAGCTGCCATATATCAACTTACCAAGAATCTAGCAGTTGAGTGGGCTAAGGATGGTATTCGTGTGAACGCGGTTGCTCCCTGGTATACGCGCACTCCCCTTGTGGAGCGTTTGTTAGAAGACAAAGGCTACTTGAAAGCTATCCTTGAACGCACACCTTTAGGTAGAATAGCTGAACCTCAAGAGGTTGCGGCGGTCGTTGCCTTCCTATGTATGCCGGTGGCATCCTATGTTACCGGTCAATGTATCAGTGTGGACGGTGGTTTCATCATAAACGGATTTTGATCAGGAAATCGGGGTCGCGTCTTGACATGGAACATATTGGCCCGATTACCGGATGAAGACTGATCCTGCTACCGGCCTGTGGGCGTGAGCGGGACAGCTTATCCTGACGCTATGATTCAGAACCTCTCCTTGTACACTGGGTAGGTTGAGAGTGCCTTCGAAGAAGATCTTAGGGATCGGATGGTTTCTAATCACCTGTGCGGAGAAGTCGAAAACTATGGCTTGCCCTCATGGGATACTGTGCCTTGATAAACCTGTCCATTTCGAGCGAAGATATGCGCCATCTGTACCTTCTGACGGGTAGGCTCCTTTGCCTGGTGACGGACAACGTCTCTGAACGTCAATCTGAACCGGTATAGATAGCATGATCCAACCCGATTTAAGTTTAGGTTTAGGACGCCGCTCAACTCACCATTAGCCCGCAGGAGACATAAATATGAATGCTCTTACTGGGATATCATTATGGATCGCCTTGGTCACGGTTGTTCCCGGATTAGTAACGGTTGCAACAATATTTGGTGCACTTAAAGTTGCTACTCCTGGAGTATTGCTTAAGTATGCCACAAGCCCCGAACAGATAAGTGTATGGGTGTGGACAGCGTTTGTTGTGACTATCATGGTACTCACCCAAGCGTTAGGGATTCTACTTGAGGAAATATTGGTCAACAAAAGATTGCTGGGAAGTTCGTTTACGGTTAATAAGGGCAAAGAATCAGAGCAGAGCCTCTCTGTATATGATCAATACAACAATCTCTACTTTCTTCTTGCACAAATACGCTCAGATGAGGACACACAGGGGCATCTTCAGCGAGCCATTGCCCAGTATTTCTTGACAAATAACACGCTGGTTTCCTTTTCCATAAGCATCATCGTAACACTACTCCTTGCTCTGAGTCCAAAGGGTGTCGGGATTTCAATTGAAGTCGTTTTCTATACCTTATTTCTCATATTCAGTTTGGGGACAAGTTATGTTGTAGCTATCATTAGGTTTAGAGAAATGGCAAAGTCAATTTGGGCGACAGAAAGAGCAAGAGGGCAAAGTCCATCCACACATGCTGAGGATCGCTAAAATCGGCGTGAACGCGAACTGGCCATCCGGCTGTGCTTCATTGGCAGCCGACAACAAATACGCATATGAAGTTGTCATATCTGTTGATATATACGCTTCCCATGTTTGTATGAACTTGTTTGAGAAGAGTCCTCTTGCTTGGAAGAAAATCATTGATTGGTCCGGACGGGAAGAGGAATTCGTCAAGAGGACCTCGTTTGCGCTCATGGCCTGCTTAGCGTGGCATGACAAGAAAACCGAAGACCAGAAATTCATTGAAATCCTTCCTGTCATAAAGCAAGGCGCAACGGATGAAAGGAACTACGTTAAGAAGGCAGTCAATTGGGCGCTGAGGAACATAGGAAAAAGAAATCCTAAACTAAACAGAGCTGCCATAAAAGCTGCAAAGCAGATCCAGCGCATGGATTCTAAGGCAGCCCGTTGGGTCGCTTCTCAAGCCATCAAAGAATTAGAAAGTGAGGCTGTCCAGAAAAGGTTGAAGAGGTGAGTAAATAGGCTGGTGACTCTTGGGCCACCTAACCACTCGCTGTGGCCGCCCCGCCTTAGCGCTTCGGCTCCCTTAAGGTTTGACCCCGCCCGACCGGAAAAGGAAAGAGAAGTCCCCGCCGCCCTCTGTATGAGGCGAGATAGAGGCTTTGTGATTCGAGAGAAGTGCAACCGAAGATCAGGGACCGAACAAACGGGCAACCAAAGAGACTAAAGCCGTGCTTACGCAAGAGGCGCAGTTGAGGGGGTGGATGAGCAAAAACAATACAATCGCAATCGTCAATACGGCAACCACAAAGCACCATATGTTGATTGCTTTGTTGGACATCGGATCACCCCCGGCTCATAAGAGCATGGCTGGGAGATCACCCATATATTTTACCTCACTGAAAAAGAAATGTCGATAGCGCGTCTGGTGCTAAGAAAAGGGGGTCAACTCTCCGTTTGACGTTAAATAAAATCGTGGAACGATTTTATTGGGTATGTCCCGGGTTATTTGGAAATCACGACCTCGCAGTATTCATCACCCCGGTTTAGATTCTTGGTGTGCTCTACAGAGATCTCCATCTGTTTTCCGAACAAGGCCTGCGCAACGCCCTTGTAAGTATAAACGGTCACAATGCCGCAATCAGCGATGCCCGCCTTGGCGATCGCCTTCTGGACTTCGCAATCAGTGACCCGGACGGTTATCATATCACCGTCCACGTTCACCTCACGACCTTTGATACTCAACATCTTGCTCATAATCTCCATGGCATCTAAGAAACTTTCAGGCCAAACCGGGTCGGGAATCATCTCTTTCCTGATTTTTTTACCAAAAACATATGAAAATTGTTTCCATGCCTCGATGTCCATTTTCCAGGCTGTCTCGACCCCCAGTTCTCTGGCCAAAGCCATGAACCAGGCCCCATCAATCCGCGTTAGCGAAAACTGAGCCAGTTCCAAAAGCTTCTCATGGGACAAATCCACGGTGGCATCTCCTCTCATTCTTTGCTTTTAGTAAAGCTCCCCGCGCCAAGGCGCGGGGCATCTTCACAACCGGAAAATGCCTCGCATTTTCCGGAATGCCGCCATCGACGGCTTCAGAGCGAAATGGGTTTAACCCATTTCGCGTCTTAAAAACCGCTGGGGCAAGCGTCCTGCACCCCCACAAAAACGACGCGCCATTCACCCCCGCCC
>JASFTV010000160.1:0-7584 GCA_050050615.1 Desulfobacteraceae bacterium | reverse complement strand
CAGGTAGAGCGTATATCTCTGAGAACATGTATGTGGCCAGAACCTTTGCCATTTTCTTTCCCATGATCGCCATCTTTACGAATCTGGGCCTGGCCATCGTGATCGGGCTGGGGGGTCGTTTGACGATCCTTGGGCAAATCACCACGGGTGACTTTGTGGCCTTCATCAGTTACCTCAACCTCCTGACCTGGCCCATGATGGCCATCGGCTGGGTCACCAATCTCATCCAGCGGGGGGCTGCATCGATGCGCCGGATCAACTGGATTCTCGATGAGGTCCCAGAAATTAGCGATCCATACGAGACTGCAGAGGTTCATGAAATCAGAGGGAACATAAGGTTCAAAGGGCTCAGCCTCAAATACCCCGGGCACACGGGATTCGCCATCAAGGAGATCAACCTTGCTGTAGAAGCCGGGCAAACCGTGGCCTTTGTTGGGAGAGTCGGTTCCGGCAAGACGACCCTTTTTCACATGATCCCTCGGCTTTTCGAGGCGCCTCCTGGAACCGTCTTTATTGACGGCACGGATCTTCATGACATCCCTCTGAAGATATTGAGGGAGAACATCGGCTTTGTCACCCAGGAGGCCGTCATTTTTTCAGACACCATCAGAAATAACGTGCTCTTTGGAAGGGTCGATATTTCTGACCAGGACCTCGAATCCGCCTTGAGGATCGCCCAGATTTATGAGGAGATCCAGGGCTTTGAAAAGGGCTTGGATACCCTGCTCGGCGAAAGGGGGATTACGCTCTCTGGGGGTCAGAGGCAACGGCTAACCATTGCCCGTGCTCTCATCAAAGATCCGCCAATTTTGATTCTGGATGATGCCCTCGCCATGGTGGATATGAGGACAGAGGAGAAGATCCTGAATGCGATCCTCTCCATGAGGAAAGACAAAACCAACTTGATTGTCTCTCACAGGCTTTCCACGATCAGCAGGGCGGACCTGATCGTGGTCCTCGATGAGGGAGAAGTGGTGGAAGCGGGTGAGCACAAAACATTGCTCGAGAAGGGAAAGGAATACCCCAGACTCTACCAGCGACAACTTCTGGCAGAGGAGCTTGAGGTTCGTTAGAGGGAGTACTGGAGTGCTGGAGTCATGAAGAAAATCCAAATAGAGATGTCTCTAGTACTCCATTACTCCAATACTCCAACACGCCACATTCAAGGTTCGTAAGGCTGAGGGGCTACCTGAAGCCATTAAGACCCTGCTAGACCAATTGGATTAGGGAGGGCATTCTTGTACGGCGAATACGGCTATATGGAAGAAGGGCAGTTGGGCAAGCCTTATAATTTTAGGCTTCTGAAAAGGTTGGCCCACTATGCCTTCCCCTACAAGAAGATCATCACCCTGGCCCTGTTTCTGACCATCCTGATCACCCTGCTGGAACTGGCGCTCCCTTATCTTTCCAAAATTGCGATCGACAGATACATCCTTTCGGCATGGCATGAAGTGAGACTATCAGGTGTGGAAGAGGGTGCGAGACGGGATTTCCTGGAAAAGTACGGTACCGTGCTCGAAAAATCGAGGGATGGATCGTATGGTCTTATTGCCCACACCCATATCAAGAAGATGGATCCTCAGTTATTAAGCGAATACAGGGAAAAGGGGATCATTACGGAGAAGAGACGTTACAAAATCCCTCTCGATAGACTCGCCGAGGTAAGATCTGTTGACCTGACTAAAGACGCCATCACCATGAAAGACGGGTCGCTTGCCGTGCCCCTTGAAGCCCTAGATGCCCTGACGCGGGACGAGATTTTAGAGATAAGAGCAGGGGACCTGAGAGGTGTGATCCTGGTCAGTCTCGTCATTATCCTTTTTCTATGTATGAACTTCGGCCTGGGATACGGGGAGTATTATCTCCTGGAGCTGACCGGCCAGAGCATCATGCAGGATATCCGCCTTCACCTTTTTGGTCGGATGCAGTCCCAGTCTGTGAGCTTCTTTGATCGGCACCCAGTGGGACGTCTGGTGACGCGGGTGACCAATGACATCGAGAACCTGAACGAGATGTTCAAATCGGTCATCATCACCGTGTTCAAGGACATCTTCATCCTGACCGGGATTCTGGCGGTTCTTCTCTATCTCAACTGGCGGCTGGCTCTGGTGAGCTTTATCCTGATTCCCTTTATTTTCGGAGTAACCCTTCTTTTCAGTTCTCTCGCCCGGGAGGCTTTCAGAGAGCTGCGCGCGGCTGTGGCGAAGATCAACACCTTCATGCAGGAGCGGATCACAGGCATGCGCATCATTCAGCTCTTTGCCACGGAAGATCTCCAGATGAGGACCTTTGAAAAGATCAATCATGAAAACTTCCTGGCTGGCATGAGGCAGATTCGAGTCTTTGCCATCTTTATGCCGGTGATGGAGCTGTTCGCCGCTTTTGCCGTGGCCCTGATTATCTGGCACGGCGGAGGAAAGGTCATCGGTGAAAGCCTCTCCCTTGGTTCCCTGGTCGCTTTCATCAGCTATATTCAGATGTTCTTCAAACCCATCCGGGATATCTCGGAGAAATACAACATCATGCAGTCTGCCATGGCCTCCACCGAGCGCATTCTGGAGTTTATGGATCACCGGGAGGAGATCCCGGAGCCTGATCAACCTGAGAGACCTAAGAATCAGGAGGGACGCATCCAGTTCAGGAACGTCTCCTTTGCCTACCGAGAAGATCAGCCCGTGCTGAAGGATGTCTCCTTTGAAGTCAATCCTGGGGAGATGGTCGCCATTGTGGGCGCCACAGGGGCAGGAAAGACTACGGCGGTCAACCTCATAGAACGTTTTTACGATACGGATCAGGGAAAGATCCTTCTGGACGGCCTCGACATCAGGGACTATGCGACGAAGGACCTCAGGGCCCATATCGGGCTGGTTATGCAGGATGTCTTCATTTTTTCAGGAAGTCTTGTGGACAATGTTTCTCTGGGACGGGACGGGGTCCCGAAGAAGGTCATTGATCGGGCCATTCGAGAGGCGAACGCCCACAAGTTTATTGAGCGATTGCCTCATGGCCTTGAAGAGGAGATGGGGGAGGGAGGCTCGAACCTCTCAGGAGGAGAAAGGCAGCTCCTCTCCTTTGCCAGGGCTCTGGCCTATGACCCGAAGGTGCTCATCCTGGATGAGGCGACGTCAAGCGTGGACCCCGAGACGGAACAGCTGATCCAGGAGGCAATCTTCAGGATGACGGAAAAGCGGACGACCCTGGTGGTGGCCCACAGACTTTCAACGATCCGCAACGCCGACCGAATACTGGTCATGCACCACGGGCGTATCAGAGAGCATGGCACCCATGAGGAACTCATGGCCTTGGGTGGCATATATTATAAGCTGAACAAATTTAGAGAGGCCTAAGCGTTCCAAATCGTTGTACTTCGGTTCGGCCTTTTTGACCTAAAAAGTAGTTTTACGCAGCGCGAGGAGTCGTTTTCGATGTCCCTTTTGTCTCGATGTGCCTCTCATCTGTGTTCTTGTCAAACCACCCTTCGAAGAGCATCAACTCACCCCAAGCCCCCCTTCACGGTGGACCCATTTGCAAGAATGGCCCTTGACCTTTGCCGGGCTGGTCATTAAAATGCCACAATTATTTGCCTGCCTTTCTCTCCGACAAACACAATATGAACAAAACTCGGTGTTCTTTTACAGGGCACAGGCTGAAAATTTTTGGTGCTTTGGAGGAATTTCAATGATCCAACTCAATCAGCAACAACGCATGATTCTTAACACACTCCGATCAATCGCCCAAAAAGAACTGAAACCCAGGGCTCCAAAGATTGACGAAACAGGAGTATTCTCATGGGAAACGGTCAAAATCTTTGCTGAAAATGGGATATTGGCCCCATTGCTTCCCGAGAAGTATGGTGGAATTGGATCAGATTATCTAACCTTTTGCTTGATCCTCGAAGAAATTGCTAAAGTCTGCGCCTCCTCCGCCCTGCTCTTAATTGCACAGGCAGACGGGATGTTGCCCATCTATTACGGGGGAAGTGAGGCATTGAAACAGAAATATCTTCCTGGTCTTGCGAAGGGAAAACTAGCGGCTTTTGCCGTCACAGAGCCCGGTGCCGGCTCGGACGTCCTTTCCATGAGAACCCGGGCTGTTAAAGACGGAAATGATTATGTTTTGAACGGCCAAAAATGCTTCATCACCAATGGGTCCATTGCCGACGTTATATCCGTATATGCTTATTCCAATCCAGAGCTAGGTCCACAGGGTATTTCTGCTTTTGTGGTGGAAAAAGGCTCTGAAGGCCTCATATACGGTCGAAACGAAAACAAGATGGGAATGCGAGGCTGCCTAAATTCAGAACTCTTCTTTGAAAATCTGAGAGTCCCGGCGAGTCACCGGATCGGTGAGGATGGCGGTGGCCTTCACAACATGATGGCCGCCCTTGCCACTAGCCGCCTTTTCGCGGCAGCACAAGCTGTCGGCCTGGCCCAGGGCGCCATAGATGAAGCCAAGGCCTATGCCAAACAACGGGTTCAGTTCGGGAAGCCGATTGCCTATATCCAGGCCGTTCAATTCATGATGGCCGACATGGTGGCACAAACCGAGGCTGCTCGCTTGCTGACCTACCAGGCCGCAGTTCATCTCGATAACAATCGATGGGACTTGGGTCAGAGGTTTTGTGCCATGGCCAAATTCACCGCTTCAGACACCGCCATGAGAGTGACCACCGATGCCGTTCAGGTCATGGGCGGCTACGGTTACATGAAGGATTACCCGGTCGAACGCATGATGCGGGATGCCAAACTGATTCAGATTTACACGGGCACCAACCAAATCATGCGACTGATAACCGCCCGAGAAATCTTCAAGGAAGAACAGGAAGCATAGGGGGGCCTCACTCTTTCCTGTCTTACTGGCCGTTCCTCAGATCTGTAGGCCCAAATTAAGTTCAAAATTGGCAGTATGCTGCGTACTCTGTGATAGAATTTTGCACAACCCCTTTGATGGCCAATGAGTCGTCCGTGGGGCTCTCTTTTCAAAATTCTATCTGAGAGAGCCGCTAATCAGTGCTAATGGACCTTCCGTTAACAACCGCTGTGGCCCTGACTCGCCCATGGGCCACGAGGGGTTTCTCTTCGATGACCCGCATCTTCTTCCACTTCCCCTGCCTGTACCGCAGCCAGAAGGCCACACCGAGGGCACAGATGTAAAGGGTGGCCAGGGTCCAAACCACATAAAGCCCCGCACCAATGACCTCCACAGCCACATAGACCGGGAGGATCATCATGCCCGCCGATAGGGCCGCAATGGTCCACATGATAAACCGGGTATCTCCCGCTCCTTTGATGGCGCCTGAGAAAACCAGGTTGAGCGCATCGAAAAGACAGAAGATCGCCACGAACCGCAAAAGGATCACCCCCAGGTCCAGGATCTCAGCATACTGGGCAGGGGTATTATTGTCTGCCTTGAAAAGATTCAGCAGCGGTTCGGGCGTAAGCACAAAGGCGGCTGCAACCAGCACCATATAGGCCATGGTGATGTGTAGCGCGCTGGTGGTGGCGTAGACTCCGTCCCCAGGCTGGCCCCGGCCAATGGACTGACCAACCAAGGTGGCCGTACCGATGTGAAAACCCACCATGGGCAGAAAGGAGAGCGTTTCGATGGAGAGGACGATATTGGAGGCTGCCAGCTCCAGGTCGCCCAGCCGGCCCAGCATCTGGATGAAAAAGGTGATCCCGAAGATCTCCAAAAAGAACTGGATGCCGCTGGGAAGACCGTAGCGCATCAGCCGGCCGAAGAGTTCTTTGTCAAAGGCCCTGTTTGCCCAGGTCCCGAAGCTTGCCCGATTTTTCGGGCTGAAGATGAGGACAGTCAGGATCGCAGTAATGACCACGGAGGCCGTCACCGTGGCGATGCCTGCGCCAACGATACCCAGTTCCGGGAAGGGACCGATCCCGTTGATCAGGCAATAGTCCAGGGGGATGTTGACCGTGGCTCCGGCCATGTGCACGAGCATCACAGTCCAGGTCAGTCCCCGGCCCGTGTAAAAGCAGGCTATGGCTGAGTTCAGAACGATTAACCCGGCTCCCAGGATGAGGATATTGAAGTAGGTCACCTCCAGGGCGCGGATCTGGGGCGAATGACCGATGAGGTCGAATAGGCGACCGGAAAGGAAAAATAGAGAAGCCAGCAAAAGGGCTGCCATTAGAGCAAAATAGATCCCCTGCCACAAGGCCGCCCCAACGCGAGTGTAAGCCCGGGATCCCACGTACTGGGCCACAAAGGCGTTGGTGTAGTTGGCAACCCCCATAAAGAAGGCAATGCTGGTAAAAGAGGCGATTCCTGCGGGCAGGGCCGCGGCTATGGCGTCGACCGAGTAGTTGGCCAGAAACATGCGGTCCGTGAACTGCATCACGGTGATTGAGCCCATAGAGGCCACCAGGGGTAGACTGATGGCCAGGACCTGACGGTAACCATTCGGTTTTGACCAGCGTTCGATCATCGTTAATGGGGCTCCCCAAACAAACAGATCTTCATATTTTCCCCTCCTCTGGCTCCTCCCGCAAGGGGAGAGGAAGAGAACCGGGGTTTGTTCCTTCCCACCCGGGAGGGGAAAAGAAAGGGGGTTCTATCCCCTCGCTCTGAAGGTCATCTACCGCTAAGGAAGAGGAAAAGGGAGAGGCTTGAGTGCCCTTGGAGTCGAGTGAACCAATATAAGTCCTCTCTCAAGCGCAGTAAAGGGAAATTCGGGGAGTCCTTGATAGACGATGTTGACTCGTGGCTTTCCTAAGCTATTTTTTCATTTAAGCAGGAAAGGTTGTCGATCCTTTAGAAATGGCATAGCTGAGCGGGTCTCTTTAACCCTGTTGGGATCGATATCGGCCATCACCAAGGTTTCTTGATTGGCGCCATGAGCTAGGATTTCACCTGAGGGATCAACGACGGCGGAACCGCCGACAAAGGTGTGTCCTCCGCCTTCGCCGATACGGTTCACGCCGACGATGAAGCATTGGTTCTCTATCGCACGAGCTCGCAACAGCACATCCCAATGACTTTGGCGTGCTGCGGGCCAGGATGCGATGATCATGATGAGATAGCACTGGTCGACCAGGGCCCGGAAAAGTTCCGGAAAACGTAGATCGTAGCAGACAAGGCAGACTGCGCCCATCCCCTGCACGTTAAACGGCACGGGCGCCTCTCCTGGGTCATAGTGCTTATCTTCATCCAGGAGTGCGATCTGATGAATCTTGGCGTAAAGAGCAAGATCTTTGCCGTCGCGGTCCACTGCAAGGGAGACGTTCTGGGGTCGCGCTCGAGCGCGATCAAGGACAAAACCGCCGACTATGGCCATGTCCAGTTCCTGAGCCAGCGAGCGAAGCAGGGTAGGTGTTGGGCCTTGCAGGGATTCGGGCGTGACGGATAGGTCCATGGAAAATCCAGTGGAGAACATCTCAGGTAGAACAAGGAGATCTGCGCCGGCATCCTTTCCCTCTTTTGCGAGACCACGAGCCTTGGCGTGATTGGCTTCTCGCTCATGCCAGACAATGTCCATCTGTACGGCTGCTATTTTCATCTGCCTTCCTTTTCTAGCGAAGCTTCGCCTCAAACCGACGAGGCGTTTGCTTAGGATGGCCTCTCCCC
>JASFTV010000159.1:0-7669 GCA_050050615.1 Desulfobacteraceae bacterium | reverse complement strand
TCGTGGGCAATATCCATCGCGATCATATGGGTCAGCGCCTTGGAGATCTGTTCTCGCGACTCCTCCAGGCTCTTCCTCCTCGCTTCCTTAATATCCTCTATTTTGATAATGTGATATCCAAAGCGGCTTCTCACCAGGTCGCTTATCTCTCCCTTCTTCATCTTGAAGGCAGCCTCCTCAAAAGGCTTGACCATTTCCCCCGCTGAAAAATAGCCGAGATCTCCCCCTTGTTTCGCCGTCGGCCCTTCAGAGTGCTTTTTCGCCAAGCTCGCAAAATCCTCGCCCGCCCTCGCCTTTTTCAAGACGGGCGAAGCCTTCTCCTTGACCTTCTTCACGTCCTCCTCGGAAGCATCCTCTTTCAGCTTGAAGAGGATGTGCCTCGCCTTGACTCTCTTTTTCTCACTAAACATCGCTATGTTGTCTTCATAATAGGCTATTAATTCTTCCTCAGCGATTTTGATCCCTTCTTTAGAGTCGGCCGGATCAATTACGATGTAGGCTAACTTGATCTTTTCAGGGATCCGATACGCTTCTTTGTGTTCATCAAAATACCTCTCCAGGTCGGCCTCATCAATCTTGATCGACCCCTTGAAGTTTTCCGGCAGAAATTGAACAAAGCTGACCTTTACCTTTTCATTATAGAATGTATATCGATCCAGAACCTGTTGCTCGGTCACCGGCAAAAAGGTCATCAGAAATTGGCCCACCTTTTCGCGGAGTAGTTCTTGCGCAATAGCCGCTTCGAAATCCTCCGGTTTCATCCGGTTGTTTTGGAGGAGGGCACGGTATCTGCTTTCATCAAATTGTCCTCTGAACTGGAAAGCGGGGTAAGCCATGATCTTTTGCTGGATTTCTCTCTCAGTGACATCCAAACCGATTTTTCTGGCCTCTTGGGCTATAATTTTCTGATTGATGAGGTTTTCAAGTGCCCTGTTCTTAATATCAAAGACCTCTATGAGGTTATCGCTCCATACACTCTTGTATTGCCTCTGAAGCCCCTCCAGTAGATTCCGATAAGCTTTTTGGTATTCCACGCCGCTGATAACCTCCCCATTCACATAAGCGACCTTTGTGCCCTTTCCAGCCCTGAAGGAGTATCCGAAGTAAAAGATGAAAACCACGGCAATCATCCCGATCATAAATTTGATCAGCCAAGATTTGGCATGCTTTCTCATCAAACTCAATACCATTCAGCTTTTCCTCCTGGATCGGTGTGACACAGAAAGTCCCCCTTTCAATGAACGGTTAAAAGGAGGACAGGGAAAAATCCACACCGATTTGATCTGTTTTTATTATCATATAACATCTTAACGCATTCATGTCTATTGGAATTTGTGACGGGGCACGAATCCCTGGTTTCTGTGCCCCCGCGACTACGAAATAAAATGCGGTCACGGCAGAATCCAAACCTGTCTATACCAGAAAACGTCTTTCCCTGAATCCCACCCTGCCGAACGGTTGGGACAGGCGTGAATTACAAACTTACCGGGGCCCAGCCTGCCAGTCGTGACCCCGCCCGAGGCTCGGTCAAGCAGATCGGGTCCGTGCGACGGCGAGTAAGATATTGCGACAAATCGGTCTAAAATGATAGGGTATGATTTCCATGAGAGCTTGAAGGGAAACGGTCCTCCAACCAGAACCACCATTAGAATGATGGTATGAGCAAAATCTGTTGAGGGGGTCTTAGACGCCGTATCCATGGTACAGGTGGGGGCTTCACAAGGAGCCAATTCGATCATGAAGGTCTTGACCGGTCTCGATGTGCTTAAAGAAGAATACTGGCAGCAGCTCAAGGGCTATCGCCTTGGGCTGCTTTCCAATCAAGCCTCGCTCGACAGTCAGCTCAAACCTGCCAAGGAGATCTTTTCCCAGCTTCTTCCCGGGCAGCTGAAGAGTCTTTACGGGCCACAGCACGGACACGGCGGTGAAGATCAAGACAACATGGTTGAGACGGATCATTCCTTTGACCGCAAACTGGATGTCCCCATATTCAGCCTGTATTCGAAACTCAGAGAACCCTCCTCAGAAATGCTTGACCTGATAGAAGTCCTCGTTATCGATTTACAAGATGTGGGAACGCGGGTCTATACCTTTGCCTCCACCATGCTTGGATGCCTGAGGGCCGCCGCCAAATCAGACAAGAAAGTGGTGATCCTGGACCGCCCTAATCCCTTGGGAGGCGAGATCATTGAGGGAAATCTCCTGGAACCTGAGCTCTATAGCTTCGTAGGACCTTACCGTCTTCCCATGCGCCATAGCTTGACCATGGGAGAAATGGCCCAAATTTTCAATCATGTCTTTGACATTAATGCTGATTTGGATGTCGTGGCCATGAAAGGATGGGAGCGCCCCATGATATGGCAGGAGACAGGCTTGAGATGGATTCCGCCCTCACCCAATATGCCCCTCCCCCAGACAGCGCAGGTCTATCCGGGTCAGGTCATATGGGAAGGCACCAACCTATCTGAAGGTAGAGGCACCTGCCGTCCGTTTGAGATCTTTGGGGCACCGTTTCTTGACATAGAAGCGGTTAGAAAGAAGCTCATCCCTGAAGCAACCAAAGGGTGCACCCTTCAAGAGATCTCATTTCGTCCCACCTTTCACAAATGGCATGGAGAAATCTGCCGCGGATTCATGATTCATATCACCAACCATAGCACCTACCAACCCTATTTCACCGCTATGGCGTTTCTGAGCACGCTTCTCCAGGTTCACAAACAACAAATCGCGTGGAAGTCCCCGCCCTATGAGTATGAGTTCGAAAAGATGCCGATTGATATGATACTAGGCGATTTATCACTGAGGACGCAAATTGAAGAGGGGGTGAATCTTTCCCTGATAAGGGAAGAATGGCTTGAAGCAACTAAACATTTTCTAGAATGGCGTAGTCCTTATCTCCTTTACCGCTAGACACATAGGTTGCGAAAACTTTGGTTATCCTATTCTCCTCCCATGGACTTGAGCAGCTTCTCCCCGATCTTTATGTATTCGGATCCTAGTTTCTTAGCAATCCACTGCCTGGCACTTGGGGATTTCATACTCATAGCGAGAAGTGCCTTGAGCAGCTCCCTTTCTTTCTTATTGATCATCAGTAAGGCACCCGTGCTATCGGCAAGACCGATATTTATTTCATTTGTATTATCCATTTGAGCTATCATTTATTCTTTTGGCCGCCGCTGATCCACTTGTCAATAGCTTCTTTGTCAAAACGCCATACGCGTCCAATTCTGATGGCTGGTATTTTACCTTCCGCAGCATATTTACAGATAGTTATTTCATGTAATTTTAAATACTTAGCTAATTCTTTGGTGGTCATTATTTGTGGCATGACAAACTCCTAACTCTCTTTTTCTAATTCTATTTCCTGCCCGTGACTATTACAGTGTATTTATAATGCCTAAAGCCTATAAAGTCAATAAAAAACTGTTAATAGTAGATAAAAATATCTTATCTTTATATATTTAGTTTTTATTGCCTTTTTCCAAGCTTTATTCTGAACAATTAAGTATAACTATTAGCTATGGAACGTAAAAATCTAATAATAGTTTTATTCATAACATGCATCACGCTCTCTGGAGGCTGTGTCGCAATCCGCTTTTCGCGCTCATCTGTCATTTCGACCCCCGTGAAAACGGGGGGAGAAATCTTGAGACACTCGCCACTTGCAGATTCAAGATTCCTCGCCCCGCTCCCAAGCGGGACTCGGAATGACATTATGACACAGCCTCCTGGGCGGGAGAGCGCCACTGACACCGTTCAAAAGTGTTGGCATGGCACGAAGCTTTACGGATGATTCATTTTCATTCTAAAGCAGGCCATGACCCTTTCGAAACGGGATATCTCTATTCTTTAAGAACAGATTTCTTGACCACCGCTTTGTTGTAAGCGCCCATGATGTCCCTACGGGTCAGCACCCCCAACAATTGCTTGGGATTGTCAGGTGAGACAACAGGAAGGATCGAAAAATCTTTGGCCGTGATTTTCTCGAGTGCGGTATGGAGATTTTCCTTGAGGGAAACCGTAACGACTTTTGGCGTAGCGAGCTCTTTTGCCACCACCAAATGCTCCAAGTCCTCATCAGAGACGACATCGTGGTAATCAAGGTATGAAAGAATACCGGTTAGATCACCCTGTTCATCCACGACAGGGAAGCTGTTGTATTTGCTTTTGGATATCTTTTCAGCCAGTTTGCCCAAGCTCCAGCCCTCAGGGATGGTTTCCACTTTGGGGTTCATCGCTTCACTGACAGGTATCGACTTGAGAATATTGACCTCTTTTCCAGCCTTAATGTTCACACCCCGCCTTGCCAGTTTCAACGTGTAAATGGAGTCTCTCAGTAGTTGGCCGCTGGCCACGGAGCTTATGATGCATGCAATCATGAGAGGCAGAATGATTCTGTAGTTTCCGGTCATCTCAAAAAGGATCAAGATGGCGCTTAATGGCCCGTGCGTGGTTCCCCCGACCACCGCTGCCATCCCGACAGTGCTGTAGGCGCCTGAGGAGGCTGTCATCCCTGGCAGCAGGGCGTGAACCACGGTTCCGAAAAATCCTCCCACCATGGCTCCCAGGAAAAGGGAAGGGGCAAAGATGCCTCCCGATCCGCCCGTACCAAGGGTGATGGACGTGGCCAGGATCTTAGACACGATCAAAAACGACATCAGCACCCATGACATCCGCCCCATGAGAGCAAGATCTATGGCCGGATAACCCACGCCCAAAATATGTGGGAAAATGAGGGCCATTAGACCCAGCATTAGGCCTCCCAGAAGAGGCCTCAAGTATTCGGGGAATTTCAGACGGTCAAAGAGGTCCTCCAAGCGATAAAGCGTATAGGTAAATGAGACGGCCACCACCGCACAAAAGAGACCGAGGAGAACGTAGATGGGTAATTCCCAGGCACTGATGAGTTGATAGGCAGGCACAATGAATGCTGGAGAATTTCCAAGGAAATGTCGCGAAACCGCCGTTGCCACCACCGAAGATATGACGATGGGGCTGAACGTGGCCAGGCCAAAATCCCCGAGGACAATCTCAAGCGCGAACATTGAGCCTGCAATAGGCGCATTGAAAGTCGCGGCTATTCCGGCTGCAGCGCCACAGCCGACCAGGGTCCTGATTCTTTCCGCGGAGACATTGAGCAACTGACCAATGCTCGAGCCAATAGCAGACCCTATCTGAACGATCGGCCCTTCCCGTCCCACAGAACCGCCGGTGCCGATGCTGATGGCCGATGCCAGCGATTTTACGAAAACCACCCTTTTCCGTATCACGCCCTTTCGCATGGCCACCGCTTCCATGACTTCCGGTACACCGTGCCCTTTGGCCTCTCTCGCAAACAAATAGATCAGGGGCCCTACGACCAACCCGCCCAGAGCAGGAACCCATACTTTCCAATACCATGGGATCGCCGTGACTGCCTCCAGCAAGTTGCCCTTGGCCCCGTAGGAGAGGGACTGGAAAAAGTCAATGAGGTAGCGAAAACCGATCGCACCAAAACCGCCCGCCAGCCCTACGATAGTCGCCAGTGCGGCCATGGTGGCGTTTTCATTAATCGATACTGCGGAGAAAATGGATGGTTTTTGAAGGGATTGTTGATTCACTTCATTACAGGAAAGGTGGGCTCTTCTCGATCTTTTATTTCAAAGTCGCCAGTCTTTTGCGGGCTATCCCAGCCTCATTGGTTGTAGGATACTTCTTAATGATCTTCTTCAAAAGGAGCTTTGTACTTGTTTCGTCGTTGATCTCCAAAAATGCCGCTGCTTGTCTTAAAAGAGCGTTCGGAACCTTGTTGCCCTTCGGGTAGTTTTTTATCACCTCCTGGTAGGCCAAAATCGCTTTTTCGTACTGTTTGAGGGCCATATAGCTCTCCCCGATCCAGAACTGGGCATTATCGGCGCGATCTGAATTCGGGTAGTCTTTCAAAAAGTCTTTGAAGCCATCCATAGCATCTTCGAATCTGCCCTCTTTGAAAAGCGCCAGGGATTCATCATAGAGCAGCAGCTCCTCAGACTTCGGCTCAATCTTGAGAGCGACGCGCTCTTGTTTATCCTGATCGGGTGCTGCTTCGGGTCCCCTGTATGCTTCCTGTTTCTTGAAGACCTTTTCGAGTTCCGAGACCTTTTGTGATAGATCGTCTACAGCCGTCCGCATCGCATCTTGGTCGGTCAGATCCCTTTCTACAGTCCGCTTAATCACGTGTTCATTATCTTCGACCCGCCCCGACAGCACCTTGACCTCTTCTTGGATTTGCCCTATCTCCACTCTGAGGCCTGCCTGGTTGGAGCGGATGGATTCCAGCTGGGCGTCAAGGTCGCGCTCTAGCTGGGTGCTCATCGACGCCTCGAGGTTCTTGACCCGTTTGTTGAGCGATATCATCTGGTCATTAAGGTAAGCGAATTCCTTATCGTAAACACAGGAAGAAAGGGGGATGACAAAAAAAATGATGATGAATAAGCAGAGATTAAGAAAACCTCTTTTACTAAAGGCTATGTGCATCATTCTCATAGCTCTCCATGACGGAGCAGGAGCCGACCTATTAAGAAGGTCGGCTCTGCCCGTCTTTTGATAGATACTAGGCTAAGATATCGTAGCCTCTCTTAATAGACCGCGGGACCTTGGACGGGTAAATCGCAGAAAACCGCGTCTCCCGACAAACGGTTATTTGGACAATTTGAATTCATCCCGCCTGTTTTGGGCCCACGCTGCCTCGTTATGCCCCGGATCAGCCGGTCTTTCCTCTCCGTAGCTTATGGTCGTCATCCTGTCCGCTGCGACCCCCAGAGCATTGAGATACTGAAATGCGGCGTTGGACCTTCTTTCGCCCAGAGCCAGATTATACTCGTTGGTGCCCCGCTCATCGCAGTGTCCTTCTATCCGGAGGTTGTATCGCGAGTTGGCCCTTAGCCATGCCGCCTTTTTCTCTAACACAGCCCGCGCGGGCGGTTTTAGCTCCGACTTGTCAAAATCAAAATAAATGTGTGTCGATTCAAATGCCCTGATTTCCGCCTTCATTTTCTGGGCCACTTCCAACTCTCGCAGCCTGGCCTGACGTTCCTCTTCAGCCTTTTTGGCAACCTCCACTTCCTCCTCTGGCGGGGCCTTTTCAGGCTCGACTTTTGGTGCCGGAGTTACCGTCGGCGCAGGTTTAGCCTCTTCTTCCACTCTGACCTGTTTTTTTGCACATGACGTCACCATGAGAAGTGATGCACATGCAAAACTCAAGACCACCAAAACGATCATCATTTTCTTCATCATCCTCATCATACCTCCTGATTTTCTAAATTTACTTTGAATAAAGCCCTCGGAACTCGGCAGGTGATTTTTCCAATCCTTAATAAAGTTTCGTATATTTATCACCATCCTATTATTTTTTCAAGAATTTAGATACTTTTATAGCAAATTTTTTAGTCCCGTTCAAAAGTGTTGGCATGGAAGCTCTCTTTGTCCCTTAGCCCCTCACACACTCAAGGAGGCCATGACCTTTTTCGAAAGGGGATCTCTCAGAAAAAGAATCCCACCGGACTCTGCAGTGGCCAAAAATTCGGGGTTTACGCCCCTGTATACCTGGGAATCTCCGATGAGCTTGTTAAACCTCGAATTTTTGGGCACCACCACCAAGCACCTTAGAGATCCCCTTGAGAAAAATGGTCATGGTCCGGAAATGGGTTTG
>JASFTV010000158.1:0-7694 GCA_050050615.1 Desulfobacteraceae bacterium | reverse complement strand
CCATGCACATTGCACTCCGCGCCTTGTCCTTCTCATCTAAAATCAAGCATCCCTCCCCTGCCTGCGATACGAGGAATAAGCGGACAAATGATGGGCAAACATGAGGTAATTTTCAGCGCTTTTTACGGCTTTGACGATTTCAACGACCTTAACGCTTTCAACGGTTGAGTTTCGACACCCCTGGCGCCTCTCTTCATAAGTACTCTGTTTAAGGCCTGACCTACAATCGCAACAAATTAGTCTTCCAAGAAATCCAGAATCGCCCGGTCCCTCATTACATTTGGTTGAAAAACGATTCCATAATGATTGGTCCCCTCCACGTCTACACATCTACAATTAGGAATCTCTCGTACCATTGTTTTCACCACCTCTTCGGGAAGCAAAATATCGTCCTGCCTGAGGAGACCTTCTGTGGCACGCAGGACCAATACTCCAGAAGAAATCCTTGGATAGAAAGAGGCGACCTTGACCTTCTTTATGTTTTCAGCCTCCTCATCGATGTGATCGGGCTCGATGTTCGATCTCACGCCGCCCTCCACCTCCTCCAACTCGTACCGGTAGTAGGTTTCTATGGCAGAAGACCACGGCTGTATATAGGGAGCCTGCCTCATGGTCTCGAGGTAGGCGTCGGCAGAGCTAAAGACCTTCCCAAGACGGTCCAATGACGGCTTGATTCCCTCGAAGACTTTGTCCATCTGCTCCTGTGACAAATCCCCTCCCCCGTCCACCAAGATAATGCGGTCAACTTTTTCCGGATACTCTGCCCCGAAAGCCAGCGAGATGAAAGCCCCCAAAGAATGTCCCATGAGAACCCCCTTATCCAGCCCCATGTTGTCCATCAGGCCGTTAATATCCCGAAGATGGTATTCCAGGGAGTATCCTGCAGGAGGCTTGTCTGAACAGCCCCTTCCACGGAGATCCATGGCAAGGATTTGGTGCTTGGGAGACAATGATGAGGCGATGACGTCCCAGCACCGGCAATTGGCGGTGATGCCGTGAACACAAATGATCTGCTTACCTATCCCCTCCCAGACAGCCAATTGGATCTTTAAAGCACCCGCATTGACCTTTTTCATGATCGGCTCAACCATAACGATTCCCCTTTCATTTCTACTCGTCATACCTGTGACAACCGCTGGTCCCGAACATGTATTTTCATATCCGGGAAAACGCTGAATGCAGAAAACTTGTGCATTCGAGCACAAAAGTCACGTAGCGCAAAGACATGCAGTAGGCCTACCATCACACAAAAAGAGCTGGTCTCAAACGGCAGAACGGTTCCGGCGGGCCATATACTCTTGCACTGAACCAATCACGCCTTTGGGGAAAAAGATCACAACCAAAATGAAGAGGACCCCGAAGACGAGAAGCCATCTTTCCAGCACATTATGTAGAAGCTCAGCTTGAGGCAAGAGGCTTTTTGCCAAGCCCTGAAGGTCGGGCAAGAAAGTCTGAGTAATCTTCAGGAAGGCTGCGCCTACGATTCCCCCGTACAGGGTTCCCATGCCTCCGATGATGACCATAAGGAGGACATCGAGCATGATGGTCAAAACCCCCAAGCACGACTCCGGGTTCACATACCCCACCCACAGGGCATACAAACCGCCAGTGATGCTAGCCATCACGCACCCGAAGGTAATTGAAATGCCCTGGAACATGAACGTCTTGTACCCAAGGGCCTCCGCACGTTGCTCATTGTCTCTTATCGCCTGAAGGACCCGGCCTAGCGGGGAATGGGTGAAGCGGAGCATCGCCGAAAAAAGTCCAAGGCACGATAAAAGGATGAAGTAGTAAGTCACCACTCTTCCGGTGATCTCGAATCCCGTGAAGCCTCCAACACTGAATGAGACTGCGAATATTCCCGGCAGCGAAATGCTAATTCCGTCTTCCCCCCCTGTAAAACCACTCAGCTTGGTGGCCAGAACTACGGCCAACTCTGCGATGGCCAGGGTAATCATAGCGAAGAATATGGCCTTGACCCGCAGGGACAAGAAACTAATGAGCAGGGCCAACGCACAAGCAATGCCTACACCAATGATCAGACCGAGGGTCAGGTTGACATAAGAAGGGCTCCCATATTTGCCCATGAGAAAGGCCACGCAGTATGCCCCAATGCCGAAAAACATGCCATGGCCGAATGAAAGGATTCCAGTGTATCCAAGTAAGATATCAAAGCTGGCAACGAGGGTCGCAAAGATCACGATCTTCATCGCCAGATCCACTGTTTTGAAGGAGGGAAATGCGAAGGGTATGACAATAGCAAAGACCAAGAGAGCGATCTTTAGAAAAAAAGGGCCACTCCTGTACCGTCTTCCCTTTTCCTCTATTCGAAACATCTTGACCGGTGTCTGTTCTGTCATGCCTCGCACTTCCCTATTTCCCCACTGGGAAAAGGCCTGTGGGCCTGATGAGAAGAATAATGACCATAATGAGAATATTTACCCCTGCCGCGGCCCAGGGGACCAGATAGGCCACATAGTTGTAAGCGAGTCCCACAATGAGGGCCCCCACCAGGGATCCCGTAACACTGCCCAAGCCACCGATGATGACCACGATAAATGCGAAGAGAAGGTATGTGGATCCCATGTCCGGATATACCTGCAGGCTGAATATGGCAATTGCTAGACCCCCTAGAGCTGCAAGGCCTGCGCCGGCCATGAAGACGCCTGTGAAGAACAGAAAAATATTGTGTCCCATAGCCTGGACCATGTGCGGATCCTCCACCCCGGCCCGGACGATCGTCCCCAACTTTGTTTTTTTGAGGACGAGTTGAATCACACCATAGACGATGAGGCCTATTACAATGGCTATAATCGGATATCTCAGCACAACGACATCTAGGAGGTCCCAGTTTCCTTGAAAGGTCAGGGGTACCGGCATCACCTCGTCATTAGGTCCCCAAAAAACGCGGATAAGCTCCACCAGCACGATGGTCGCACCAAAGGTGATGAGAATCTGAAACAGGTGTTGTCCGTAAACACGACGCACGATCACCCTTTCTAGGATGATCCCAAGAAGGCTGACCACCACCATGGCTGCCACAATGGCTATAAAAAAGACCATGATATTTTGAAAAACCGAATTCGCCGCCACCCAATCGTTCAAATATCTGAAGGTGCTGAACCCTACATACGCCCCCCATGCAAACAAGGCCCCGTGGGCGAAGTTGATGACATCCATCAGGCCGAATATGAGGCTCAAGCCTGAGGCCACAAGGAATAGAAGCATCCCCATAGCAAGGCCAGCTATAGTAAGCGTCAGATACGTCTTGGTTGGGATCCCGATGAGTGGAAGAAGAAAGAGAAAAAATCCACCTGCGATGGCAAGCTCCCTGCCCCAACGTCTAACGATTGCCTCTGCCATGAATGAGCCACTCCTGTTCTGTCTTAGCGCTGATTCTCAGACTTCGAGATACCAAGATACCTGCTCTTCAGTTCCTCATCATGGACAAGTTCTTCCATAACGCCCCCTTGGACCACCGACCCGTCGTCCAGGATGTAGAAATAATCCCCTACAGTACTGGCCATATAAAAGTTTTGCTCCACCAGAAGGACCACGCTGTACGCCTTGATCTGCTTGAGGGCTTCAATGAGGGCCTCCACAATGATAGGTGCGAGGCCCTTTGACGGTTCATCGATAAGGAGCAGGGAGGTGTCGTTCACAATAGCCCTGGCAATGGCGAGCATCTGTTTCTGGCCGCCACTCAGGTTCCCTGCTTTGGCGGTCCAGAATTTCTTGAGATCGGCAAACATGTTTAACACTCTCTCTAGCCTTTGAGCCGCTGATTCGTCTTCCCGAAGCATGGCCACCCGCATGTTTTCTTCCACCGTAAGATCAGTGAAGATCCCCATATGTTCAGGAACATAGCCTATCCCCATACGGGCGATTTCGTAAGGCTTCTTCCTGTGGATCTCCTTCCCCTCATAGAGGATCCTCCCTTCTGAGGGGGTAAGGAGACCCATCACTGATTTGAGAGTAGTACTCTTGCCCGCCCCGTTCCGACCGATAAGGACTGTCACGGCGTCAGCCCTGGCCTCAAAAGAAATGCCCTGCAGGATGTGGTGTTGGCCGATGAAGGTGTGGATTCCTTCTGTCTTCAGGATCGCTTCACTCACGCTTTGCCCCTCCTCCGAGATAGGCGGCCTGGACCGCCTCACTCCTGTAAATTTCCTCGGGACTGCCATCGGCGATCAGACCTCCCTCCTGGAGCACTGCTATGGTGTCCGACAGGGACATAATCATGTCCATCTTGTGCTCCACCAAGAGCATGGTCCGATTTCTAGCGGATTTGATTCTCTCAAGGATCTCCAGGATGGCTGGGACCTCTTCCTGGCTCATACCCGCCGTGGGCTCATCAAGGAAGAGAATCTCCGGCTCAAGGGCTAGCAGGATGGCGATCTCCAGCTTACGCTGCTCCCCATGGGTCAGGCTGCTGGCTGGCGCAGGCCATTTTTCATCGAGCAAAACGTCCTTAAGGATGAAATAGGCCTCATCCTCCAGTTCAGAATACGCAAGATAGTTCTTCCAGAAGTTCAACCCGAAACCTTTGCGAGACTGAATAACCACCCTCACATTTTCCAGGACGCTGAGATTCGCAAAGACATTGGTCAACTGAAAGGTACGGCCCATTCCCAATCGGGTCCTCTCCGCCGGACCAAGACCGGTAATATCCTTTCCCTTCAAGAAAACCTTTCCCTCTGTCGGTCTGTACTGGCCCGTCAGTAGATTGAACAATGTTGTCTTCCCTGCTCCGTTTGGCCCAATTATGGACTTGAGTGTGAAAGGCTCGATCTGGACTGTGACGTGGTCCACGGCCACATGCCCGCCGAAGCGAATGGTCAGATCCTTCGTCTCGATAATGGGTTCCGGGTTCTTTTCGGGCATCGTCACTCTAGGCGCTAACCGCCAGCCTCCTTAATGATTATCTGTCCCCCCCGACGCGCCATTCAGCCCCGCCCTTCCGGACGGGGCTCTCTGCCGCGGTTTTTGTGGACTAAAAGGACAACTACTTCACCAAAATGGGTGGCTCTGTTTCCGCGGGGGACATCTCCCGGACAAGCGCCGGTATAGCCCATTCCACATTTGGTTTTAACTCGATCTTGAAAGCGAACATCGACTGAAGGGCTTGGTGATCCTCCTTTCTGAAGATCATCGTTCCCTTCGGTGTCATAAACACCATGCCCTCCATGGCTGATATGAGCTTTTCGGTATCCGTGCTACCCGCCTTTTGAATAGCTTTTACAACAGCCATCGCTGCAGAAAAGCCTCCGCAAGTAAAGAAATCAGGAGGGAGATTGTTAAATCGACTCATATGCTCTTGAACAAACCAATCGTTCACGGGATTTTTTGGGGACTCATAATAGTAGTAAGCCGAACCCATCATCCCCTTGAGATTGAGGCTCTTCCACTGCTTGAGGACAGGAAAGACATTTGCCCCGGAGGTAAGCACGATGCCGTACTTATCGAGACCGCTCTGTGTCAACTGAACAAATGGTCCACCTTTGCCCGCCCAAATGACGAAAATGTACCTGGGGCTGGGCTTGCCTTTCAAGGCTTCTATGATCCTCTGGATAGGAGCCGTGAAGTCGGTTCCTTTGGGATCGCAGTATTCCTCATGAACGATCTTTGCGCCTAGTTTTTCCGCAGCCCTCTTGTAGGCAGCAATCCCGTCCCGGCCAAAGGCATAGTCCTGGCCAATGCATGCAATGCTGACCCCTGGCTTCGACACGGCTGCGGCATTGCCGATGGCATCCTGTCCCGAATTCCGCCCCGTTCGAAATATGTATCGATTCCAGGCCTTGCCGGTAATGGCATCAGCAACTGCGGGCTCCACCAGCAGTACCTTCTTAAACTGTTGGGCCACGGGTAGACAGGCTAAGGCCACGCCGCTACTCGTCGGTCCCACGACCAAATCCACCTTATCGTCGCTGTAGAGCTTGGTGAGGAGCATCTTGCCCCTCGCTGCTTTAAGTTGCGTATCCTCGATGAACAGCTTCACATCCCTTCCGATGATTCTATTCGTTCCCTTCGTAGCATATTCCAACCCCATCTTGAATCCTGTAACCTCCTGCTTTCCGTACACCTCATACGCACCGCTCAGCCCTTGCATGATACCGATCTTGATGGGTTCAGCTGCGATGAGCGGGGATGCCACAAACGCTAAAAGAGGCAAAACAACAAGAAATACGTGAAAACCCTTTTTGGCATTCATTTTTTTCTCCTTTCTTCTTGCTTATGACGTTTTAGGTTGTTGGATTACGGGCCTAAGGGCTATGGAAGCGATATGGACCGATCTCAGCTTTGGCAGTGGAAAGATGAACGGGCTCAGGCATAAGTAATTAAGTATTTGATTTAGGGGACGACCACGAGAATATAAGTCTCTCTTTCTTTGTCGAAACAAACTAAAATTCTTGGCTTCGGACGCCTGTTCCGGATTAGAGGAATCTCATAACCTAATGTACATCCCTTGTTTTCGCTTTCTGTTAGAGGCGAACATATTTCAATCATTCGCTATGCTCCATGCGCATTGCGCTCTGCGCCTTTCATCTTGTCTCCAATGTCAAGATCTGACCCTATCCCCCTGATCATGGAGCGTTTCATCTTCTCATTAGCGCAGCAGACGAATCTTTGGTGCAACAATTTTCGGGCTATCAAGCTTTTCCCGGATTGTGATTTCCTTATTCTCATTAAGAAAGACATCAAAATACTGTAACCGATAATCCCTGGGTCTTAGCCGACTGCCGTGGTACTTTTCTTGCCTTTGATCAAAATGATCTATAGGAAAAATCACGCCATCACCCGGTTCAAGTTGATCTAGTTTGACCGCGAAATCCTTGCGCTCACCGTTTCGTATTCTTGAGAACGAAGACGACACATCCGTCGCCTTGCCACCACCCGTGTTATTAATCAGGAGGAAAGTCACATAATGATCCTCAACTTCTCCTCTGTACGCCTCGATCTCTCTTAAGATAGGGCTCTCAACCATTTCCAACCTTACCCCAAAATTGGGTGTCCTTTGTAAATAACCCAACCATTTGAGACAGGCTTCATCAAAACTGGATCCATGATCGACATATGTCAAAATGCTTTCGAGATCGCTCTCCAGATACTGAATAAAAACATCGGCCTTATTCTTCTGCCTTATCTCTTTACCCCTCAGATCCATAATCTCTTTCTCAAGCGTCCTTTTATCGACGTACTGATATACGCCAAAACCTAACGACAACACACTGATAACGATGGGGATGATGACCGTCATCTTACTGAAACGAGAAAGTCCTCTTGTATCATTGTTTGGGCTCATACCACGGCTCCCTTCTGTTTTTCCGAGATTACTCATATGGGCTTCCATCCGTCACAAACTTGATGGAACGGCCACTTCAGCGAGTGCAACGCGTCCTGCATAGACTTGGCCCCTTTGCTTCGGAACCCCGGATGACGAAACCTAAGAGGCTGTTGCCCGCAGATCCTTTGACGCCCTACCCTTTCTGCTGCCTCAGACGCTTTATCCTTTCCCTGGCGAACTCAAACTCATGCCAAGTGTCCAGAAGAGACTCCAGGGCTACTTTGTAGTGGTCGACAGCCCCCTCCTTTTTGCCGGCCCCTTCAGCCCAAAAACCCAGGGCCGTATAAAGGGTAATGAGGTTCTCCGGGCTCACTCCAGCCCCCTTTTTCAAGGACTCCTCGCTCCGTCG
>JASFTV010000157.1:0-7704 GCA_050050615.1 Desulfobacteraceae bacterium | reverse complement strand
TGATCGCTTGTTCCCAGTTGGCCTTAGAGAAAAAATCCTCAGGAGAGCTCACAGGCCCCCTGGTCTTACCCGGTCAAGAGGATTTCATCAGGCACTGTTACAGCGCTCAAAAGTAGATCAGCTACCTGACTGAGCTCTTGCATCTTATCAATATCACGTCCTTTTTCCAGAATAATCCAACGAAGTGCCAAATGGCTAAATGTACCCAAGAGCATATTTCGAAACACTCGGGGATTGACTTCTGAACGAAAAGCACCCTCGGCCTTTCCCTCTTCGATAATGTCTTCTGTGACTCGAAAGTAATTGCGGAAAGTCTCAAATGATTTCGATCCGTAAAATCTTTTGTTCAGCTGGATTTGAAGCAAGAAAACCTTCAAGAATTCGCGCTCGGTAAGGAACAGTGAAAAATGATATCCTATGAACCTTCTTAGTTTCCTAAGAGGGTCTCTTATTTGAAAAGTCTCTGGAAGCACACTGATATACCTGTTAAAGTGCTTCACTGGAATGGATAACAGCAGAGCTTCCTTATTTTCAAAGTACTCATAGACAGTGCCTTCCGCGACTTGGGCAGATTTAGCAATTTCTGATATTGTAGCCTTTGTAAATCCTTTATCAGCAAATATTTTCTCTGCTGCCAACAAAATTCTGTCTGCCTTGTTTACTTCGCTTTCCTCTTTCCATGCAACCATGGCATGCACCAAGGACATGATATCTTCCAGATCAGGAACACTCTCCTCAATTTCACCACTTGCCAGGCAGCCAATCGTCTCCCAATCCAGAGTACCCAGAATGATATCTCTAATCAACCGTATGTTGAGATCAGAACGAAAGGACCGATCCTCAACCCCTTGTTTTAGGATGTTGGACAGAACTCTTGCATATTCCCTGATGAGTTGATAAGCAGGAGTATGGTAAAAGTCTTTGGAAGACCTGCATTCTAAAAGCAGTATCCGTGCATAGCCGGGATGGTTGTCATTATACCTTAAATGAAACCATATCATCTTTCTGAGACGGCTCTCTGCATCCCGTATGCCCTGGAGCTGCTCATCCAGCAAGGACAGGACTTCCTTCATTCTTCCTCCAGGGATTGAAAACAGCAACTCTTCCTTTCCTTTGAAGTATTGATAAATGACTGAATCAGCCACCCCAGCCTTGTGAGCGATTTCTGAAATTGTCGAATCAGAAAGTCCTTTTTGCGACATTATCTCCTCAGCCGCAGCAAGTATTTTTTCTTTTTTGTCCTCAGTTTTCATTTAATGGCTTCTTTCCCGCTTAATGCCGTTCCCACCTTGGAGAGATCATGGTCTTGTGATCATGGCTTTCAAAACTTCCCTATTTCTCAAACTGCCCATATTTTTTCCGGAGTACGTTTTTCAATATCTTACCCGTACCCCCACGCGGCATTTCATCCACGATTTGGGCCTCTCGCAAAGCCTTGAAGTGTGCCAACCTTTCCCGGGTAAAATCAATGACCTCTTGGGGAGTTAATTTTGCCCCACCCTTAAGAACAACAATCGCCTTGGGGATCTCTCCCCACTTAGGATCCTGTTTCCCAATGACAGCACACTCCAAAATATCAGGATGCGAGTATAGCACCTGTTCGATTTCCAGAGATGAGATATTTTCACCTCCGCTGATAATAATATCCTTCTTTCTGTCACGAATATAGAGGGAGCCCTCAGGGCCCATGGAAACGAGATCTCCCGTATGATACCACCCCCCCTTCAAGGCCTTATCGGTCGAGTCTTCCTTATTCAGGTATCCTTTCATGACCATGTCGCCCCTAACCAGAAGTTCGCCAATTGTTTGCCCATCCCAGGGAAGTTCATTTCCAGAATCATCGACAACCTTGAATTCGACGCCTATCATGGGAAACCCCCAAGTCTCATGGGAACGGTGACGAAAAGTCTCGGTTTCAAGATCCTTAGGAAGTTCGGGAAACGCGATGAGAGGGCACGTTTCGCTCATCCCAAATGCTCCGTGCACCATGCACCCAAAAACTTCCTCAGCTTTGGCGCACATCCCCGTTGGTGGAGGGGCACCCCCTATAAGCACATCTTTCAAGCTAGACAAATTGTAAGATTCCAGGTTGGGGACTTCCATAATAGCATTGACCATGGTCGGAATGACAAAGAATTTGTTAACCTTTTCCTTCTGAATGAGTTCAAGTACACGAACTGGATCAAACTTCTTAATCATCACGTGCGTGCCACCCTTAGCGGTGAGATAGTGAGGCGTTCCCCATCCGTTGACATGGAACAGGGGGATAAGGTGAAGTTGGACGTCCGTCTCGTGAACTGGATAGGTAGCCATCGCTGAAAGAGCGTGCAGATAAAGATTGCGATGCGTCAGCACGACCCCTTTGGGTGGACCTGTAGTGCCGCTCGTGTAAAAAAGCTCGGCCATATCATCTTCGTGAAAAGGATAATCACCGTGCGAGCGCCTTAGTATGGGCGAGGATTTTTCCAGCAGATCATCATACGTTCCATGGGTCCAGTCAGGGGCACTTTCCATGGATTCTAGAAGGTAGAAGTACTTTACCGAGGGAATATTCTTCAAAATGGGTTCCAGTTTACTTAGAAAGTCAGGATCCACAAAAACCATCCGAGGCTCTGCATCCTGGATGATGTATTCGAAGTCTTGGGAAGCCAATCTGATATTCAATGGCAGCAGGACCCCCCCCATTTTCACAATTCCGTAGTAGCATTCAAGCAATCTGTGACAGTTATATCCAAGATAGGCAACCCGCTCATTGTGCCGTACGCCCATGTCCTCCAGCGCATTAGCGAGCCTCTCCACGCGTTCCCCATATTGAGCATAAGTCCATTTCTGGTTTTCACAAACCACTGCTGTCTTTGAGCCAAAAAGTTTGAGCGTTCTCTCCAAAAAACGAACTTGCGTCAATGGTATATTCATCGCTTTCCTCCCTACCGGTGAAGATCATTTTTCATATTGATACCTGCCCTGACCGGTCTTTGGATCTAGGTGATGGCCGTTGACCTTTTGCCTTGAAATGGGCCTTGGCATGAATCATTCACTTTAACAGTATGTGGCAAAGCGTAATGCAATTCCAGCGACCATCATCCCTACACCCGCGATACCAACTTTATTTATATCTAGCATCGTGTGATCCTCCTACCTTCCCTTGAAGCCGGGTTTGCGTTTTTCCAAAAATGCCGCCATTCCCTCTTTCTGATCCTCTGTACCAAAGAGCATACAAAAAAGATCCTGTTCAATCTGTAAACCATCCTTAAGCGAGGTACTCAACCCCTTACGCATCGCTGTCTTCGCCGCACGCAGGGCCAAGGCGGGCCGTTCCATCAACTTGGAAGCTAAAGATTTTACCTCGTCCTTCAAGCGCTCAAAAGGAACCACTTTGTCTACCAGACCTATCTTTTCAGCCTCTTCCGCGTTGATCCTCTCACCCAGCATAATAAGCCTTGTAGCCGCTCCAAGCGACACTAGACGTGGAAGCCGCTGTGTTCCCCCTCCGCCAGGTATGATCGCTAGAGTTATTTCAGGTAATCCCAAAACTGCATTATCTGCTGCAAACCTGAAGTCACAGCAGCGGGCTATCTCAAAACCTGCTCCGAGAGCATATCCGGATATGGCTGCGATGGTGGGTTTTGGCAGATCCGCCAGTCTCTCTTGCACTCGCATTGTAAGGTCCGTCAATTCATATGCAGATTTGATGTCACATTTGGCCATATGTTCGATATCAGCGCCAGCCACGAAGGCCTTTTCATTGCCTGTGAGAACGACTACCCGGATGTCGTCATTACTTTCAGATTGGACGAGGACTCTCTCGAGATCTTTTAAGACAGCAGGATTTACCGCATTGACTTTTTCGGGCTGATTGAACTGAATCCACGCAATCCCGCCTTGTTGCCTAGAATTGACATACTTGACATCCATGATCTGACTCCCCTCTTCCAAAGTGACTACACCTTGATAATACATGCATCGGCTTGAGCCAAACCGCCGCAGATTGCACCAAGGGCATATCCCCCGCCTCGCCGCTGCAACTCGTACATGAGATTCATTATGAGACGGGCTCCACTGGCTGTGTTTGGGTGGCCGACTGCAATAGCGCTCCCATTCACGTTAGTCTTCTCACGGACAGCTTTTGCCTTCTGTGTATCCTTACCAGCTAATAATAGCGTGCTGACCAGGGGCACGGCGGCGAAAGCCTCGTTGATCTCCATGACGCTGATACTATCTAGGCTTATGTCCGCTGAGTTGAGCGCTCTCATCGCGGCATATGCCGGGACTTCAGGCATGCGATGGGGACTGATCGCAATGGAAGACATAACCACAACTTCTCAAAGGCTCTAAGCCCAGATCCTCTGCTTTTGCTCTTGTCATAAAAAGGATAGGCGTAGCCCCATCATTCAATCCGGGTGCGTTCCCCGCCGTAACGCCCTTGCAGCCGTAAATAGCAGGAAGCTTGGCGAGCTTCTCAAGGCTAGAATTGGGGCGGTACTGTTCATCAATGTCTAGTACAATTGAATCTCCTTTCTTTTGAGAGATCTCAAGACGCATCATTTCCTCTTTGAGATTGCCCGCCTCCCAGGCGCGTCCGTAGTTTTGGTGACTCCTCAAGGCCCATTCGCGTCTTGTTCCTCCCTGGAGATACCGTATTCAATAGCGACGTTATCCGTATCAACGGAGACCGGGTTGAAGTCTTTGTGACCAAGGGCAAAAAGCGGATCCTCCATGGTCACGTTACCGAGACGGAAGCCTTTCCATCGAACCCCCTGACAATCAGCGGCTCCTGGCTGAAAGAGGTGGCGCCGCCCCCGATTGCACACTGAATCTCGCCGGCAACCATGGCGCGGCAACCATAATGGACAGCCGACATGGCTGACACGCAAGCTTTATCGATAGCGACTGACGGGGTCTCCGCAGGAAGCCCTGCCTTGATTAATGTTTGGCGGGCTGCAACAGGGGTGTAGACGTCTTTACAGACGGACGTGTCTCCGAGACCCCAATAAACTTCATCCACCTGATCTCCAGAAACATTCACTCGCGCCAAGACCTCCTTCATGGGGAGCGCAACCAGCTCAAAGTAATCATATTCTCTTAATGCTCCACAGTAGCGACCGAATGGCGTTCGGACAGCGCTAGCTATCACTATATCATCATAAATTTTTGCTTACCCCTCCGTAACCTTTCTATAGCAAATTTAGATACCTGTTAGACAAATCACGAATATTATTCAATGATGCTAACATAATAAATTGAATTCATAAGAGACGCGGACTAAAATGTCAAGGGGATTTTCTAAAAGAAAAGTATTTGTATAAGAATTCATATAGCATAGGTGAAAACGACTTAGCAGGGCATCAAAAACATCTTGACAAGCAAATTAAAATGAGACTCAATATAAAAGAGCTTTCGAGCGGCATTCTCACAGTCTCTGCGAGATGTGCGACCACTAAGACTAAGACTCAGTAAGGGGGCTTAGCTTATGAGAAAAATTGATAGAAACGTGGTTCCAGGCGGCATGTTTCCGATAGTGGATGTGTCTTTTCAGGAGGTTTTCACGCCTGAGGATTTTAGCAAGGAACATAAAGACATTGCCAATGCGGTGGACGAATTCATAAAGGGTGAAATCGCGAGCCGATGGGAAGAAATCGAAATGCTCAATAATGAATTATCAAGAGAGGTCATGACAAAGGCTGGAGACCTGGGATTTCTGGGAATAGATCTCCCGGAAAAATATGGAGGCATGGAACTGGACAAGATCAGCTCTGCCATTGTGTCGGAGAAGTTCGGGTATGGGGCAGGCTCTTTTACGATAACTGAAATAAACCATACAGGTATCGGCACCTTGCCCCTTGCCCTATTTGGAACAGAAGAACAGAAGAAGAGATATCTCCCCAAGCTGATTTCAGGTGAATTTGTGGGGGCCTTTGGTTTGACAGAACCGCAAGCGGGTTCTGATGCCCTAAACCCGTTGACAACAGCTACGCTTAGTGAAGACGGAAAACATTATGTGTTGAATGGAAATAAACAGTTCATCACCAACGCGGGTTTCGCAGATGTCATCTTCACGTATGCCAAAGTAGATGGCGAACTCTTCACTGCATTTATTGTGGAGCAAAACTGGGAAGGCGTTTCAGTCGATGAAGAAGAGGAAAAGATGGGGATGCATGGTACCTCAACCAGGGCTTACCACTTCGACAACGTTGGGGTACCCGTGAAAAATGTCTTGGGTGAGGTGGGAAGAGGGCACGTTGTCGCCCTCAATGCCCTGAATATGGGTCGCTATAAAGTGGGAGCAGTCTGTATCGGGAGCGCCAAAAGGGCCTTCTTTGAAGCCGTGAAATATGCCAAGCAAAGGGTTCAGTTCGGAAGGCCCATTTGTGAATTTGGGCTGATAAAAGAAAAAATCGGTCGAATGGCCATACGTCTTTTTGCGGCCGAGAGTATGATGTATCGCACGGCAGGGTTAATTCAGGACAGATTGGAAGGATTGCGCATGGTATCGGATGATGCGGGCGCCAACACAGCGGAGGCACTTGAAGAGTACCTGATTGAATGCTCCATCAATAAGATCTATGGATCAGAGGCCGAGAGCTACTTGGTGGACGAAGAGGTGCAGATCTTCGGGGGTTATGGATACATACGCGGAAATCATCCGGAGTTAGCCTACCGAAATGCCCGAATAAACCGGATTTGGGAAGGGACCAATGAAATCAATCGCATTGTCATCGTGAACACGTTGCTCAAAAGGCTAACCAAAGGCTCATTCGATTTGATGGGAGCCTTTCAGAGCGTCTGCGAAGTGATTGAAAAACTCAAAACTATTGATTCTGATGTTCCTGAGAGCTTAGAGGCCCAAGAAAACTTAGTCCAGGTGGTGAAGAAGGTTTTTCTGTTTGTTTTTGGTATGGCTTATCAAAAACATGGCAAAAACCTCAGGGAGGAGCAGGAGCTTGTTGGGATCCTGAGCGATATGGTGATTGAAATATATGCCACCGAGAGCGCTCTCTTAAGAAGTCAGAAGATTCTAAACGGTAAGAACTCCGAGAAAGCCAGAATCCCGGTGGCAATGACGAAGGTGATTTATCACGATGGGCTCGAAAAAATAGACTACCTCGCCAGACAAGCCCTAGAGGCTATTGAGAATGGAGAATCGCTGAGGAAACATCTTGCAACGATTAGAGGACTGATGGTTTCCCCACCCATAGACGTGGTGAGCGTGAGGAGGGAGATCGCTGATGCCATGATTCGATATGGCCGTTATTTTAGTTAAAGCTTTTTCAACCGCTGTCTTAGGTATTAGATCATATTTCTCTGCAGAATCCAGGGTATTTTTCCTCGAAAAAGAGAGTGATTCAATTCATGCTATGGGCCATTGATTGCCGTAGAAATTCACATCGAAAAATCAAACTAAGAAGCTGGGTAGCGGTGGAGGCTAGCCAAAATATCTCAATTTTGGAAACAGCCCTTAGCTAGCCGCCAAAAACAGAAAAAACGCACCATGAAGCTTAGGAAATTAAGGGGCAAGTAAGCAGTCGCGGGAATATGCCATACCCTCTGGGGAATATTCCTGAGAGTATAGCCTTGAGCTTCTGGGTAACCGAAGAAATTACCTGCCCAAAATTCAAACCGGTTTCACTTTCAGATCAGATAACCAAAATCAGGCTATGCGCTCCATCGAGCCTCTGGTATGCTTATGCGTAGCCGGACTTCAGC
>JASFTV010000156.1:0-7902 GCA_050050615.1 Desulfobacteraceae bacterium | reverse complement strand
CCCCTGGTAAGCTTGCAGATCGCTCAATCGCCACTGGGAACCCGGTGGCTTTCCCGAATAGATGCCGACGGCGTGTTTACTGATAAACCAGCTCAGGGCCTGGACCATCCCGAATGTCCGGGGCCTTTCTCTCAGGATCTCCGCCATCCTGCAAATGGCATGAAGGGCGTAATTGTTTCCTGGCCCGCCGAAATAGGGCATTCCGCCGGTTACGGTCAATGATCTCGGATCATCCCTGGCCAGCCCGAGCATGTCTCTGGTGATACGAGGGGCACAGGGAAAGCAGCTGTAAAGATCAAAAAACTCAATATCATGGATTGAGATTCCCGCCTGGTCCATGGCCATGTTGGCGGCAACCTTCACGGAGGGAGATGAATAAAAGTTGGCTCGTTTAGATACATGCCAAATATCGGATGCGTCGCCAATGCCGTGGACATAGACCCATTTTTCATCCGGAATACCGAACCCCTTGGCAGTCTCTTCATCGGTCATAAAAAGGGCTGCTGATTGATCAACTTCCATTATGGAACACATGCGCTTCGTATAAGGGAAACAGATCATCCTGTTTTCATGGGTAGGAAAGAGGATATCTTCAATCTCTTTCTTTTCCCTGAACCATGCATAAGGATTCTTGCAGGCGATCTCCGTCATTTTTGTACAAAAAGCCCCGAGTTCCTTTTTGTGCTCATCGAGAGAAAGCCCCTCATGGTGGCGAAGGGCATTTTCAAAAAGAGGGTAGATCTGAACCGGTAAAGTGATCCCATAGTGTTGTTCCAAAAGGCTAAGTGGATTCCGGAGGTCTCCAACCATAGATGACCTCTTTTTGGGAAATTCCCAGTTCCATTTTTTCCCCTTCCCCAGCCTGGCGGCCAGCAGTCTCGAATGAAAGGCCTCTCCACCGCAAATCAGGGCAAGGCGGCACGACCCGTTCGCAATCTCTTCGGCCATTCGATTCACAAACCACTGGGGCGCCGTCGCACCAACCCAGGTGTACAGGAGTTTATCAGGCTTGGCGCCGATCCTTTCCGCAATCATCCGCGAAGGATCAGGGTCGAGCGACGACAGCATGTTCACGACACAAAGGTGATCAACCTTTTCGATGAGGGGGCCTACACCTGCATCTTCTTCTGCTCGCCGAACAGCGATCTCTGTCATATCGAGGGTATCTTTTATGTCGGATGGATCGTGGGATCTGTTTACGAATTGCCCCACAGCCACGATCACAGGCCTCCGGTGGGTCTGCATCGTATTTAACCTCTCTAAAAAGTGTCGTCTTTAATGGTTTTTTTCAGCGGGAATTGTGATTCCTTGAGTTGAGACATGACTGGGTTAAAGCTGCTGTGCCAGAAGCTCCCTGTGATAATCGGCATCTCCGAAGGCGAGTTCCGCTGTCTTTGCATGTTTGAAATAGAGTTGGAGATCGGTCTCTTCCATAAAACCTGTACCGCCCATAACCTGATGCGCGGTTTTTACCAGTCGCCGATAGGAGTCACTTACCCAGGCCTTGCTCATGGATGCCTCCTTCTCACAGGGGAGTCCCTCACTGATTCGCCAGGCAGCCTGATAGGCCATAAAAGTCGATGTCTCCACGTATGTCAAAATATCAGCACAGTAGTGCTGAATGGCCTGAAAACCTCCGATGGGCTGATTAAACTGCACCCGTCTCTTTGCATACTCGACCACCATCTCCAGCACCCTTTGGGCCCCTCCGCACATCTCCGCGCATTTGCCCACAGCCGCCTTCTTGAACACACTTTTCAGGAACGGCCATCCCTGATTATACTCGCCGAGAAGATCTTCCCTGGGTGCCTCCATAGATGGTCTCTACAATGCTCATGCGGTAGTAATGCTCGGCCATGCCAGCTAGCCGGGCCCACTTGGACCCTGACTTCAGGGGGCCGTAAAGACCCAATATCTCCATGCATGTGTTAGCAATGCGCTGGGCCATCTCGCAGGAAAAGTTCTTCTCCATGGAAGACTGATAATTAGGAATGGACGCCTTGTCCAGCATATAAGGGAGGCGGTAGTAGAGAAGTTTGGCCACCTCCAGCTCAATGGCCATCTGAGCCAGCTTTTGGGGAACGAGAGGGTTTTTGAAAAGGGGTCGGCCATCTGCGACAGCCTCCTTGGTGTATGCCAGAACGCCTTCAAAAAGCCTTCGGTAGGCGCTTGGAGGGAACATCCTTTCAAAATCGAGGGCTACCATCAGATAATAGGCGCCTCTGTTCTCCTCTCCCACCAGGTTTTCTTTGGGGACCTTGACATCGTCGTAGAAGACCTCATTTGTCCGGTATCCGCCCATGGTGAACATAGGATTGATGGTTATCCCCGGGCTCTTCAAATCCACGATAAACATGGAGATGCCTTTGTGTTTCGGTGCATCGGGATCGGTTCTCGCTGCCAGCCAGTGAAAGTCGGCCACATGACAGTGGGTGTTGAAGGTCTTGTTGCCATTTATGAGATAGTGGTCTCCCTTGTCCTCAGCTCGCATGCTCAGGTTCATAAGATCAGATCCTGCATCCGGTTCCGTATACCCGAGGGCGAATTCTATCTCTCCACGCGCAATGGGTTTGAGGAATTTTTTCTTCATCTCCTCACTGCCGAACCGTAAAATCGTGGGTCCCGCCATGTGAGCCCCGACAAAACCCATAAAAATGCCTAGCTCATAAGACAATTTGTCACGGATGATATAATTCAGCATCTCGGAGGCTCCCAATCCCCCATAGGCCTTAGGCCAGTGAGGGGTGATCCATCCCTCAGCCCCAAATTCCCGCATGATTTTCCGGGCTTCAGGCCCTCCGTATATGGGCCCGAGTGCATTGACCTCCGCCCTCAGTTCGGGGGTGATTTTCTCTTTCAAGAAAGTCCGAACCGCCTGGATCAGGGCCTCCTCTTCTTTTGTAAATCCGAACTCCATCCCTACCAGCCTATTCCGATGAATCTAGCCTTTGCTTTTTTCGTAAAGCGCAACAGCCCTTTCCTTGTGTTCTTCGGATTGGAGGCAAACGACCTGGGCTTCCAGCTCTAACTCAAGCATCTTCTGGTAAGTTGCGTCCAAACTCTGATTGAGCAATTTTTTTGTCATTCCCAGGGCCTTGGGAGGCGCCTTTGCGATCCGACGGGCCATCTCGAGGGTCTTGGTTTCCAGATCTTTTAGGGGCACAATGTGATTGACCATACCCAGTTCAACCATCTCCTGGGCATTGAGCGTCTTACCTGTGAAGACCAACTCCTTGGCCTTCTGCAAGCCAATCAAGCGGGGCGTGATAAAGGTCGCCCCTAAATCCGGAACCAAGGCAATCCGAAGGAACGCCTGGGAGAAAGTGGCCTCTTCTGAGGCGATAATCAGGTCACAGTTCAGGGCAAGACTAAGTCCTGCCCCCAAGGCCACCCCGTTGACAGACGCAATAACGGGTTTTTCCATCTCTCTTATTTTCAGGACGATCTTACTCCCGTGCAAAAAGGTGTGCTTTGCAGCCTCTGCATCCTTTATTTGCGGGAGCTCCCTCAGATCCCCTCCCACGCAGAATGCCTTTCCCGTGCCGGTGAGAACCACGACCTTGGCTTCATCAGCGTTCGAAATCTTCTCAAGAGCATCTAATAAATCGGCACGAAGCCGGTATCTCATGGCATTCATGCTTTGAGGGCTATTCATGCGAATCATGGCGATCTGGTCAAATACATGCACCAATACCGTTTCATAACGCATGTCCATTTTTCCCTCCACTTCATCAAGGGGTTTAGGGTGATGTCAAACCGCTTGGTGTTGGTTCCCTATGACCGGCATCCCGTTACCATGGAAATTGTGATTTGTTTTCCCAGATAGGCCTCAATGACCCGCGGGTTCTGCCTTGTCTGGTCAGGTGTGCCCTCAGCGATCTTTTGTCCCCAATTGAGGACGCAAATTCGGTCCCCTATATCCATCACAACGCCCATATCATGCTCAATCAAAACAATGGTAATATTCAGTTCCTCGTTGATATCCAATATGAACCGGGCAATGTCCTCAGTTTCTTCCAAATTCATACCTGCGGTGGGTTCATCAAGAAGGAGTAACTTCGGTTCCATGGCCAGCGCACGACCCAAATCCACCCTTTTTTGCAAACCCAGGGGAAGGGAACCGGCGATGCTGTTCCGGATGTTCTGGATCTCCAAGAAATCTATGATCTCCTCAACTCTCTTTCGCTGGGATAGGGTCTCTCTCAGGGCCCGGCCGTAAAAAAAAGCACCTGACAACAGGCCTGACTTCATTTTACAATGGCGAACAAGAATGAGGTTCTCTAGAACGGACATGTTGTTAAAAAGGGCTAAATTCTGAAACCCGCGGGCGATGCCTACTTCAGGAATCTGGTAGGTTTTAATCTGAGAAGGTCGATGTCTTCCAGCGTGATTTCTCCCCGCTCGGGCGTGTAAATTCGACTGATGCAATTAAAGATGGTGGTCTTGCCCGACCCCTTCGGGCCAATAATAGCAAATACCTCCCCACTGCGAGCGCCAAAACTGACCCCGTCCAGGGCGAGAATCCCTGCGAAACTGATGTACACCTGATCAATCGTATCGGCCACTCCAGTTTCTTCGATAAGGACCTGTTGCGTCCTTAACGCAAGACGGTGGGACTCCTCGGTTGGGAGACCCAACACTTCATCATAAGGGTCTGTATACAAAGAATTGGTTCCGCCAAAAATGGCCGCCAAGCTCTGGCACGCGGTCCTAATGATATTATTCAGGGGTTGCTCCGCCCTGAGGGTCAATCCCGAGGTCTGTGTATGGATCCTGGACTGCAGGCCCCTCTTTAAGATCACCCCAAATCTCTCTCTGAAAGTCTTGGCCCACATTCTTCTCAGGGCGCGATACTTGGCCACCTCTTCCATAAAAATAAGGATCAGGAAAGCCATCGCTTCCTCCTTTTGTAGTGTTTGACTTCTCGATAGCCCTTCCTACCGCCCACATTGGTTAGCCCCAGATAGAACTCCTTGATACCTTGATTTTCAATGAGTTTATGGCTTGGGCCGTCCAGAACGATCTTGCCGTTTTCCATAATATAGCCATATTCGACGATACTCAGGGCCAGGCTAGCGTTTTGTTCGACGAGCAACACGGAAACGTCCTCTTTGCTATTAAACACCTTAATTCTTTCAAAGAGCTCTTGAATGATGAGGGGCGCCAAACCGAGGGACGGCTCGTCAAGCATGAGCAACCGTGGTTTTGCCATCATTGCTCTTGCGATGACGAGCATCTGCTGTTCCCCTCCGCTGAAATAACCGGCAAGGCGGTGCTTTAGGTGGATCAAAACAGGAAAATAGCCGAAGGCTATAGGCTAACGCTTTTCCTTTATGACCCGGATGATCTCCTGGATGGAAGAGCCTGGCCCAAAGATAGCGCTCACGCCTCTCTCTTTCATTTTGACGACATCCTCATCGGGGATAATACCACCGAAGAGCACTTTGATCCCTTTTACCCCTTCTTTTTCCAGACAATCTTGAATACCCGCTGCTGCATAGAGATGCCCCCCAGTGGAGCAACTCACACCGATAACATCGGAGCCCTCCTGAATGGCTGCCTTGACAATCTCCTCAGGCAGGGCATACCGGGTAAAGACCACTTCCATCCCTGCGCTGCTCAGTTCTCTTGCCACATATCTAATCCCACGATCGTGGGCATCCATGCGGGATTTGGTCAACAATACCCGTATCTTTATTTCCTGCCCCGGGCGAGTCCCCGAGTTTTCGAGCTGGCTTATTTTGCTATCCATCATTGTTTCAACTCCAAAAAATGAGGGCCTAGCCCGCATCAATAAACGAAACCATAACCAAATGTCTCCTTTAGGATGGACATGGTCTCGCCCAGGGTAGCCCTAGCCCGATAGGCCTCGATCAAGGCGTCCAACAAATAGTCTTTACGGCTGCCTTGCTCCACTTTCTCGGCAACTTCCCGTAAGCGACTTAATGCCGCTTGGCACCTGGTCTGATCTCGGTCTTTACGGTAAGCCTTGATCCTTTTGATAGCTCTTTTCTCGATTTGCTCGTCCACACGAAAAAGCGGGACTTTTACCTTTTCACCCTCTTCACAGAAACGATTCAAACCGACCACCACCTCTTCCCCGCTATCCATACGGCGCCTCCATTTTGCGGCTTCATCGGCAATCTGTTCTCGCAGCCAGCCATTTTCATAAGCCCGTATGAAACCGCCAATGGCTTCAATCTTGTCCAGGATTTCATAAGCCTTCTTTTCCATCTCCTCTGTGAGCCATTCCAGATAATAGCTGCCTGCCAAGGGATCGGTTACCTTTGTCACCCCGCTCTCATGTTGGATGATCTGCTGGGTCCTGAGAGCAAGTGTGGCTGCCGCTTCCGTTGGGATGGAAAGGGCTTCGTCATAGGCGCTCGTCTGCAAGGCATTGGTTCCGGCAAGTACCGCCCCCAGCGTCTGCAGTGCCGCACGGACAATATTATTCATGGGTTGCTGTGCCACCAGGGAGCTGCCACAGGTATGGGTATGAATTCGGGCCTGCAAGGACTTGGGCTTGCGGCAACCATATCGATGACGATTAATGGTCGCCCACATTCGACGCAGGGCCCGGTACTTGGCGATATCTTCGAAAAAATCGTTGTGAAAGCTAAGCTGGAAGCCAAAGCGGGGAACAAAATCATCTGGCTTAAGACCAGCCTCTATGCAGGCATCGATGATATTCATTCCCTTGGCGATAGTGAATGCCAATTCTTGGATGGCAGAGGCGCCCGCCTCCCGAATGATATAACCGCTCAAGTTGGTGGTGTTCCATTGGGGCATAAAGCGGGAACAGTAGCGGATCAGTTCCACTGAGATCTTCAGGGCATTCTTCGGGGGATACATGGCCACATCCCAATTGAAGCCTCGCAAAAGATAGTTCATGGTGTTCCCTCTCAAATGTTCCTTGGGAACCCCCTGATTTTCACTGTAAACAATGTACATGGCCAGCAAGCAGATGGAAGGTTCGCCCACGATAAAGCTGGCATTGACCTTTTCAAGGGGCAGACCATCAAAAAGGATCTCCATGTCCTTCATGCAGCTGATATGGACTCCAACCTGGCCGACTTTTCCATGCGCCTCAGGGTCATCCGGATCCAGACCCGCTTGGGACACGAGATCCAGCACCAGATTGAAAACCAGATTCCCGAAATACCCCTCCATTCCTTTCTTGACCAATTTGTCCATTCTCTCTCTTGTGTCTTCCGCCTGCCCGTAACCGTGTACCTGTTGGTTCATCCAGGCCTGAAACTGGTATTGAGCCGGATAGATGCCCCTGGCGTATGGATAGTTCCCCGGAAGGGGGCATTTCTTAATGTCAAAATCCTTAATATCCGATGGTGAATACACGGTATCAATTGGAATGCCTGATCGCGTTGCCTGTTTAAAGCTTTTTTTGTATCGCTCTCTAAAGTTCTGTTCCCAGGCCTTTCGATCGTTCATATCCCTTTTTAGGGTTTCAGGATCAAACATTGTCTTTGCCTCCCTAATGCCAAGATTATCTAAACCTTCAGGAGGAGAAAAATTCAAAAGCAGAGGTTGAGTAAATAGAGAGGTGATGGCATTGGGGTCAACCCGAACTGAGCGTTTTTGAAAAAGATGGAAACACTTTGAAGCGTTTCAAGTTTTTCAAAGCGACAAGAGATGACACCCATGGTGCCTCAAATATTGGGTTGACCGCCATAGTGCCAGTCACAAAAAAGTGTAAGACGTTTTTTTCCTTTAGCCACGCTGTCTTTCCCTGTTTTATTTTTGTCAAAAAACGCTTTTCAAACATGGTGCTCACCTCCCAGTGTAAGATTGTTCCTCCCGCTTTCCTCTTGTTGCCTTCTCCTGCTTATGCTAGGGACGTTGGCCTGAGCATTGGGTTTGCGTATATGAATCAGTGCCTTCGAG
>JASFTV010000155.1:0-7910 GCA_050050615.1 Desulfobacteraceae bacterium | reverse complement strand
ATTCTGGTTGCGGTTCTGGGGAGAGACCCCCGAGCGGTCCCCAAAGATATGACTCCTATCCTTGGACATATGAAGGTTATTTCCGGGACACGATACCAGAACGTTGTTGAATAAGCTGCCAGGTAGTGATAAACTATTAAGATGTAAGAAAAATTAAGGTCTTCTTATGGATTTCAGTGATTACCAGGGGAAAAACGTTCTGATAACTGGCGGGCTCGGTTTTATTGGGAGCAATCTGGCCAGGAGGCTGGCTGACCTTGGCGCTCATGTAACCGCTGTGGACAGTCTAATCCCTGAGTATGGTGGGAATCTATTCAATGTCAACGGTTACGAGGACCGAATCAAGGTAAATATTGCGGATATCCGGGACGAATTTGGAATGGCCTACCTGGTACAAGGACAGGACTATCTTTTCAATCTGGCTGGCCAGACAAGCCATATTGATTCTATGCAGAATCCCTTCGTGGACCTTGAAATCAATTGCCGGTCTCAATTATTTATTCTCGAAGCTTGCCGACGACATAATCCCTCCATCAAAATCGTCTATGCCAGCACAAGGCAAATATACGGCAAGCCCGACTTCTTGCCCGTTCATGAAGATCATCTTTTGCATCCTACGGACGTGAACGGCATCAATAAGATGGCCGGGGAATGGTATCATATCTTGTACAACAATGTTTACGGCGTCAGGAGCTGTGCGCTGCGCTTGACGAATACTTATGGCCCTCGGATGCGCATTAAAGACGCCCGCCAAACATTTCTCGGTGTCTGGATACGGTATCTTGTGGAAAACAAACCCTTAGAAATTTGGGGGACCGGTTTGCAAATCCGGGATTTCAACTATGTTGAGGACGTGATCACAGCCATGCTTATGGCAGCTATTACGGATAGTACCAATGGCGAGGTATACAACCTTGGAGGCCCTGAGCATGTAGATCTCAAGGAGTTGGCCGCTCTAATGGTTAAGGTACACGGAAACGGAGATTACAAAATCATCCCTTTTCCTAAAGATCGTCAGGTTATTGACATTGGTGACTACTATGCAGATTACAACAAGATTCAACAGGCCCTGAACTGGCGGCCTGTGATTCGCCTTGAGGAGGGCTTGACAAAGACCCTTCAATATTACTATCAGCATTTTGACCACTATCTATGATTCCCCAAAATAATCCTCTTGCAAACTACCTTACCTACCAGCCTGCCATTGATGAGGCTATCAACCGTGTTCTCAAAAGCGGCCGCTATATCCTAGGACAGGAGACTGCCGTCTTTGAAGAGGAATTCGCTGATTATATCGGTGTGAAACATGCGGTTAGCACGGGCACCGCTACAGAAGCACTTCATCTGACGCTACGAGCATTCGGTATTGGAGCCGGAGATGAGGTCATTACCGTCTCGCACACGGCTGTGGCCACAGTGGCTGCGATCGAAATGTGTGGTGCAACCCCCGTTCTCGTGGACATAGAACCTGACACCTATACCATCAATCCAGCCCTCGTTGACAAAGCCATAACCAAAAGTACGAAAGTTATCGTACCCGTCCACCTCTATGGCCAACCATCACATCTGGAGCCTTTGATCGCATATGCAAAAAAGAACAACCTTTTTGTCATTGAGGATTGCGCCCAAGCTCATGGGGCAACCTATCACGGGAACAAGGTTGGCTCACAAAGCGATGCTGGCGTTTTCAGTTTCTATCCAACCAAGAATCTGGGAGGTCTTGGAGACGGGGGTGCCATAACCACGAACAACACGTGGCTGTATGAAAAGCTTCTAGCCCTCCGCCAGTATGGTTGGAACCGGAACCGTACAAGCCACATGCCGGGTTACAACTCGAGATTAGATGAGCTGCAGGCCGCCATACTCCGGGTTAAATTGAAGCATCTTGATGAAAACAATCACAAGCGAATGCTCGTAGCCCATGCCTATGATCAGGAACTTGGCCTCCATCAACTTATTCTTCCCCCTACAATGCCAAACTCCGTCCATGTGTATCACCAGTATGTTGTACGGTGCGCCAAAAGGGAAATTCGAAATGATTTGATGGACTTTCTATTGAAACGAGAAATCCAGACAGCTATTCACTATCCTCTGCCTGTCCATCTACAACCTGCATATGTGAATAGAATTCAGACTGTCAATTGGCTCCGTATAACGGAAAATGTCTGTGAGACCATCGTATCTTTGCCTATGTTTCCTGAGCTGAGTGCAGAGGATGTCCATAAGGTCGTGAGCGCCATTGATGACTTCTTTAGGGAGAGAAGGTAGAAGAATGCTTTCAAAGATACCTCCTCAAGTCCTTGAGGTCTACAAGCCCTTATCCTTATGGGAGTCTCTTTACTTGCGAATGAGGTGGCGTCTCTGCCCCTATGAACTTGTGGAGTCTTTTCTACCTGACACGGGCAGAATCCTTGATTTTGGTTGTGGCTATGGAATGCTTGCGAATTTCTCAGTTTTGCAGAGCCCTAAGCGATCTGCTTTCGGTATAGATCTGAACTTAGAAAGGATCCGTATCGCAGAACGCTCTTCAAGAAACCGCCAACATATCACCTTCACACATGGTGATATTAGAAACTTGAAAACGGCACCCTTCGATGCTGTGGTGATGACAGATGTTTTGCATCATATCAACGACACGAATGTCAAAGTATTGCTTGACAAAATCAGGATGTGCCTTGTCAATACTGGCATACTTGTCGTTCTTGACATAGACAGGAGACCCTTTTGGAAGTTCTTTCTGGCCTATTTGATTGACAGGCTGCTCAATCTCGACAAGCCTTTGTACTTCCGGTCGGTTCAAAAGATGCGGAATTTGATGAAGCGATCTTGCCTACATATTGACAAAATTGTCCCCGCAGACCGAGGCTTACCGCTTTCAGACATTATATATGTTTGCAAGAAGGAGGTCTAAGGGGAAAGAAAATGTTCTTCTTGGTACGACCGTATGGATCTGAAAGAATATGACATCATGTACAGGGCGGAAGAGTCACACTGGTGGTACCAGGGGATGGCCAGAATCACCAGGAAAATCGTTGAAAACTACTACCACCCCGGTGGTGGTCTGCGGATTCTTGATGCTGGATGCGGCACAGGGGCGGGAATGATTCTGCTATCTGATTACGGAATGGTTACGGGCCTTGACCTCTCTCCCTATGCGATTCGCTTTTGCCTCAAGCGTGGCACAAGACGGATTGCCAGGGCATCCGTGATGGCTTTACCGTTTCCCGACCAGTCCTTTGACCTGGTTACTTCGTTCGATATTCTATATTTTGAAAAAATTAGCGATGAAATAGCCCTTCATGAATATGCGCGCGTCTTAATCCCTGGAGGAAGAATTATTTTAAGGGTTCCCGCTTTTGATTGGTTGAGAGGGGTTCATGATGAGAAAGTATCCACCGGCCACCGTTACACATTGGAGGAACTCTCCGGAAAAATAGCACACAGTGGACTACAGCCAGAGTTCATAAATTATGTGAATAGTATTCTTTTCCCGTTAGTCGTTTTGAAACGATTATCTGAAAAATGGCTGCCTATGCAAACAGATTCTGACATTGCCGTGAATATGGGACTTTTAGGCCTGATTTTCAAGTACTGTCTCATTCTTGAGTCACACCTTGTTAAGAGGTACCGCTTCCCCTTCGGCGTTTCACTCGTAGCGGTAGGAAGGAAACCCTCAACTTAAACACCTTTGAGAACATGACATGAAGAAGTTAGAAAGTATTACAGCCTTTTTTCCAGCTTTTAACGATGGTGCAACAATTTCCAGCATGGTTATCTCTGTGTTGATCACCCTGCCAAAAGTCACTGATGATTATGAAGTGATTGTTGTCAACGATGGAAGCAAGGACTACACGGGAGAAATGCTGGAAGAACTGGCAAGGGTATATCCTCAGGTCCGGATTGTTACCCACCCCAAGAACAACGGCTATGGGGCGGCACTCCGAACTGGCTTTACTACGGCCAAAAAGGAATGGATCTTTTACACGGATGGTGATGCTCAGTACGATCCTCGTGAACTGGTAGCACTCGTGCAGGCTGTTAGCCCGGATAGCGATGTAATCAATGGTTACAAAATCGCGCGTTCGGATCCGTTGCATCGTGTGATTATCGGAAGATTATACCATCATATCGTTAGAGTCTTGTTCGGATTTAAACTCCGTGACGTGGATTGCGATTGCAGACTCATGAGACGCAAAATCTTTGACAAAGTGAAGCTTCGTTCTACCTCCGGTACAATTTGTCTTGAGATGGTCAAGAAAATTCAGGATGCAGGCTACACATTTGTAGAGGTCCCCGTCCATCACTACCACCGAGCCCATGGCAAGTCCCAGTTCTTTAACTTCCGTCGTCTGCTCAGAACCGCTGTACAGTTGCTTTGGCTCTGGTGGGAACTGGTTGTCCGGAAAAAGCATATGAAACAGCAATCAGAAGATGGTGCAGCAAGCTAAATCCTAAGGAGCAAGGAACGTTTCAGTGTCAACGCATTTCAACAAAAAGGATGTTATCTTATGCGCTTTATTGACTTGTTTCTGCCTGTACCTTTTTAGAGATATCGTCATTGGCGGGCATCGGCTCATCGGAGATGATTTCATAGGCTTTTACCTCGGCATAAAAAAGTTCCTCTACGATGAACTTCATATCCACCGCTCTATTCCCTACTGGAACCCCCATATCTTTGGCGGCATCCCCTTCTGGGCCCATTTCGAATCGACGATCTTCTATCCCCTCGGCTTTCTCTTCTGGTTGATCACTCCTGATAGAGCCTATGGATTTACCATGTTCATTCACCTGGTGCTAGCCGGTGTTTTCATGTATCTCCTAGCCAGAGCTCTCGGCATTGGGAGAGCAGGAAGCTTTGTTGCCGCCTCGGTATACACCTGCAACGGCTTCAATATGGCTCTCCTGTATCTCGGGCATATGTGTCCGATACAAAGTTATATTTGGCTTCCCATTGTCATCTACTTTCTAAACCGAGCTTTGACATCAGAGACACCCTATTTCATGACAGCCATCGCAGGGCTTTTCTGGGGTATCCAAATTTTGGCTGGTGCTCCTCAAGATGCCTTTTACACTTTCTTGGCCTCAATGCTTTTCTTAGCGTGCCATTTCAAGGCTAAATCCGATTGGCACAGGAATCTGTTGAGACTATCTTGCGTGGCATTGCTTTTGTTCATCATCGGAGCCGGCGTAGCTTCTATACAGATTGTGCCTGCATTCGAATTTGTCGGGGAATCTGTCCGTGCATCTCTCGATAGCTACGAAAGTGTAACTCAGGGATCATATCCCCTCAAAGGAATCATTACGACTGCTCTGCCACACTTTTTCGGTAGTTATGCCGGCACTTACTGGGTCAGCAATGTGCCTTGGAGTGTGCCACAACAGAGCTTGTACGTGGGTATTCTTCCTTTAATGTTGCTTTTCTTTGTTTATCCCCTAAACTCGAATAACAGAAGGATATTGATTTTTGCTGTGTTCCTCGCAGCGTTTGCTTTGATTTTGGCATTTGGGCGAAATACGCCGGTTTACAGGTTGGCTTATCTGCTCCCAGGCTTTGATAGATTTAGGGCCCCATCAAAGATTATCATTCTATGGGTGTTTGCGGTCGGGCTGCTGGCAGGAAAAGGCATGGATGGTCTTTCCAGCATGAGGGGAACAAGCTTAGCTCGGAGGTTGACACCCTTTTTGTTTCTCGCGATGACCATCTTGCTGCTGGATATCCTTTTTTTCTACGATCGATCCGTCGTTCTCAACTTCTTTTCGCCTTTTATTCTTGATGAGGCCATCCCGAGCCGAATGACATATGCAGCAAACTCCATATCCGCCCAGTTTCACCGTCTCACAATATTCAGCCTTCTCAGCATCTTTCTTATGCTCCTTCTGAAAAGGAAGCTATCGAACTATGCGGTGGGAGCTGGACTCCTGTGTGCCCTGCTGTTGGTTGATTTGGGACAATCGAACGGCAGAGGCGTAAGGCCTGATGATCACATCTATCGGGCGATCGAAAACATCAAGACCGGACTTGACGCAAGCATTGGAAAGGACAAAAGCATCTATCGGGTGGGCAGCCATAAATTCGGCCTAGGCCCTAATCTCGAGATGTATCTCGGTTACCAAGCCGTGGGCGGGTTTACGGCTCTTTTTCCCAGCCGCTACTATGAATATATTACTGAGTACGCAGAACACCGGATGCCGGTGGGCTGGCAGGGATTCAACTATGGGGTCAACGAGAATAACGTGTTCATGGACTTGCTCAATGTAAAATATGACATCTCTCACAATACGAGAAGCTACGACCTCCGCAAGACATATCTACCCCGAGCATTCATAGTGCCTGATTATACGATCGTGAAGAGGGAAGAATTACTGCAACATCTAAAAAGAGCTGATTTCGATCCAAAAAAAACGGTTCTCTTTGAAGAAGGTCAAGAGGCTGATCTCCCGAAGCGAAGCCATCCATCCTCTGTGACGCCAGGGCAGGTGAAGATGATCTCCTCTCGTCCGGATTCCATCGTTCTTGAAACAGACGCTCCCGCACCGGGCTTTTTGTTCTTGAGCGAGATGTTTTACCCTGACTGGAAAGCTTTTTTGGATGAGCAGCCCAGGCCCATTCGGAGGGGAAACTATCTGTTCCGGGTCATTGAGATCCCTGCTGGACACCATGTCGTCCGATTCGTATTTGAACCGTTTACAATAAAGCTGGGCATCGGGCTCACCTTCCTGACGCTCCTTATGATCTTCGCTATGGTGGTTTCCCAATTCCGCCGTAGAATACCTCTCCTCAATCGCCTTTTTCTCCCTTGACCTCATTTCCTTTGCCCTCTCTTGACAGGGCACCCTCCTTTCTCCCCCTCAGGATAAACGACAGAGAACCTAGTAGTGTCAATAAAGATATTATTCCTCCGATACGTAAGGGCCAGGAAATGAAACGCATATGGATCTCATGTTCTCCTCTGTCCAGAGGAATCACCCGGAAGAGGTAGTTACCGCAAAGCACAGGCACTTTCTTTCCATCCACCGTCGCCTGCCAGCCTGGGTAGAAAATTTCACTCAAAACCAAATAGCCATTGCCGTTGGCAGACGACTTAATGGTTAGACTCTCGTTACTGTAAGCCATGACAGAACAGGATGCGCGGAAAGATTCGTTTTCCTTCAAAGGGGCCCTGTCGACGGCATATTCACGGTCAAATACCACCGTACTGCGGGGATCGAAGTCGTCGCTCATCATAAAAGGAAGGATTTTATCAAGCTTCTTTGTTGCAGCGTTCCTGACAACATGGGCATATGGAATTTCGTTATTCAGGCTTTCAACCTTTTCAGCCAGAACCATCTGTTTAACATTGAGCAGCTTTAGCAGCTTTGTGTTTGGAGTCTTTATGAAACCAAGGTTGACCACATGATCATCAGGAGGATAGCCCTGACTTGCAAGAACGTAGTACACATACCTTTTCAGGATCAAGGGGTCATAGCCCAAGATCGATGGAAATCCATACCGCAAGCCGTCATTGGTTTTGAACAGATTCCTTACAGTCACCACTCTTCCTTGGAAGGGATCATTATGAAGTTGGCTGACGATGTGTCGCTTCTTAGGAGTCGTCGTAATTCTATGAGGCCTGACAAATTGTCCGCCAAACAGATACAAGTCTACAACGAGTATTCCTGAAATCAGAATCAAGAAGATCCTGTTGCTAACCCATCTCCGTTTTTGCATTACAATAAGCAAAAAAGAACAGAAAAACAGCAGCACACTCCTGTCTATGGAGAGGCTGGTCCTCTCGTATAATTGTTCCGTGTTCGCGTGCTTTATCGGGCCTTCTGAAAAATTCTTGAAGAGCTGAAAAAAGAAATCAAAGGGGTATATGTGGTGGCCTATCATAAAAAGACTCAACAGAATGCCAACCAACACGAAAAAG
>JASFTV010000154.1:0-7943 GCA_050050615.1 Desulfobacteraceae bacterium | reverse complement strand
CCTCAAATATGGTGATCAGCATAAGGCCAATGACCAACCAAAGAACCAACTTTTTGTAGAATGGACTCAACTCAGTGCAACCTCCATATAGCACCTTGGCACATAAACGAAGAAACCATGCCATACGTCTTTTTGTTCGTTTTGGAAATATGCTTTTCCGCCTTACCTTCACCATCAGCGCATGAGACGCATTTCCCGTCCTGGTTTGAACTATGACTCACCTCCACGCCCCCTCATATTACTTAACTGTTCGTAACACTTTAGCTCCATGAAAATTCCGCCGGTTTTGGCTATGGGGGTCTCTTTTCAAAAACGAAGGGCATCGAGGAACACTCATGCAAGAAGGGGGTAGCAAAGGCGGGCGGCCCGTCGAGTTTGCTCAGAGCCGTAAGCTTGTCGAACGGACGATCTGATCAGTCGATTCCATACATCACCTTCCATGGATGTTTCCGGGAGGCTGTCCCGCCCCTGCGGGGCCTCACCCAATGCCTTATGCTGGTCACCGGGCAGCGACTTTTCGTTTTTGAAAACAGACCCCCATGGCCAAAAACATCTCCGATCTGTTTCATCATGTTAAAAGGTTACAACTGTTCTCCTTTCGGCTCCACGCTCTGCGATGATCCTGTCGACAATCCCGTAGCTCAAAGCTTCGTCGCTCCCCATGAAAAAATCGCGCTCCATATCTTGCGCTATCTTCTCAACGGATTGCTTTGTATAGTCTGCAAGTAATTGGTGAAAGATCCTTTTTATTCTCAATATCTCCCGAGCCTGTATATCCATATCCGTCGCCTGTCCCTCAGTATCTCCCAGAGGTTGGTGAATCATAACCCTAGCATGGGGAAGGGCGTATCGTTTTCCCTTTGCGCCAGCTGCGAGGAGCAGAGCCGCTGTACCGAAAGCCTGCCCCATGCAGATCGCTGCCACATCCGGCCTAATGTACCGCATCGTATCATGAATCGCCAATCCTGCCGTAATAGAGCCACCTGGAGCGTTGATATAGAGGTTAATATCTTTGTCAGGATCTTCAGATTCAAGAAAAAGCATCTGAGCAATGATCGTATTTGACATGCCATCACCGATTTGCTCTCCTGCAAAGATAATTCGCTCCTTCAGTAGCCGCGAGTAAATGTCATAAGCGCGTTCATCGCGGCCCGATTGCTCAATCACCATGGGTATAAGCATCGTTTGCTTTTCCTCCTTTCGAAACGCTGCTCTAGCACTGCACAAGTTCAAATAAATGACTGACCCCGTTTCCTGGCTCAGCCTCGAATTCTAGGCTACACCGACCAGTTCAATGGTCAACGTCAGGGTTCTCCCTGCAAGCGGGTGGTTTTCGTCCAGCGTTACCGTCTCTTCGTCCATGTCCGAAATGAAAAGGGTCTTAACACCGCCCTCCGGTTGTTGCATTTGCAATGGCTGGCCGATATACGGCGCTATGTTGCCGGGCAGGTCGCTTTTGTTAACCGTTGTCGACAATTCGTCTCCCCTTTTTCCAAACCCCTGCTCTGGCGGTATCGTAGTCGTTTTTGTCTCACCGACCTCCATGCCTGTCACAGCTTTTTCAACACCGGCAATTACCTTTTGGCTTCCAATTGTAAATTCGAAAGGCTCGCGGCCTTTTGTGGAGTCAAATATCTCGCCATCCTCAAGCCTTCCGGTATAGTGGATTTTTACGGTATCTCCTTCTCTTACCTTGGTCATTTGAACCTCCTTTAAGCGCAGTCCGCTTAATCTCTTTCACCTTTTCCTCTAGTCGATTGATTTCAGTGACAAAATTGAAAAGAAGAGATCTTTGTAGACCGAACAACGCCGACTTCCTTGGATGAAGAGGCACATGCCTCTTCTGCCAGGAGGAAAGGCAATCGCCGGCCATTCAACAACATTGAAGAAGTGCCGTTCGGCAATCGAGAACATCGACAGACGCGTTACCCGAATTTGGGAAGAGCGTCCTGGACTCAGATCGAAGGGTTTCCCGAGAGAACTCTCATCGGCAGGAGTGAAAACGAGGTGCAATAGATTGGATTCTACGGAGCGTACATTATGCTGCATTCTGGAGCAGACAGGAACAAGGGCGTCTGGTGCGCGCAAGGTCTTTCCCCACCACCCCTTAAGGCACGTGATGCGCCTCAACAGAGTAATAGCCCACCTGTGACACACCATCTAGAGGAAAAAGGATTTTGTTTCCAAAGAGCTCTGAGAGCGACTTACTTACCTACTTTATTTCTTTATAATAGAAACTGAAAAAGAAATCAAGGGGCATAGCGTTCCATAAACGATTTAATGAAATTCAGACTAGAGCCAGCATGGCACAACATTCTCGTGTCCCCCATCTCCTTGTACTTCGGCTCCAGGGCCGTAAGTACATCTAGTGCCATGTTCAGAAATACCTTTAATAATTTACGACATGCCAGATGCTAGATTTGGCTGTTGAGACCCCCCGGCGGCCCCCAACAGCATGAATCCTCCTATCCTTATAAGGACATATTAAGCTTATTTCTGGGACACGATACTGTTAGAGCATTTCCTGAATACTGTGGCCATGCTGTCATTTCGACCCCCGTGCAAACGAGGCTGTGTCACGATGTCATTCCGAGTCCCGCTTGGGAGCGGGGCGAGTGTCTCAAGATTTCTCCCCCGTTTGCACGGGGGTCGAAATGACATGTTAATAAAGAAAGGCTCCACTAGCTGGCTTACTTTACCGGCGGTATTCTTGTCCTTAGCAAGGTTCGAGGCTTTAATCTTCCATGAGCTTGGCTACGCCGACCACCTTTTCACCTTCTCCCATGTTGATCAGCTTCACGCCCTGGGTGTTCCTTCCGATAACGGATATATCCGCCACCCTCAGTCGAATGATCCTTCCATGCTCCGTGATAATCATCAGCTGGTCCTGATCCGAGACCTGGTAGGCGTAGACAACAGGGCCGTTTCTTTCAGTCGTCCTGATGGTTAAGATCCCTTTGCCTCCCCTTCCCTGGACCCGGTACTCTTCCGTTCTGGTGCGTTTTCCATAGCCGTTTTCCGTCACGGTTAAGATGGTCGCCCCTTCATCCAGGGCTTCCATGCCCACCACCTCGTCCCCGTTTTCCATCCTGATGCCGATATTTCCTGCGGCTACCCGGCCCATGGCACGTATCTCAGATTCATGAAAACGGATCGACTTTCCCTGCCGGGTAGCCAGGAAGATATCCTGCTCTCCGCTCGTCACCCTCGCCCCGATGACTTCGTCCTCTTCGTTGATCTTTATGGCAATGATCCCGCGTGTCCTGGGATGGCTGTAAGCAGAAAGGGGTGTCTTCTTGACCAGTCCCTTCTTGGTCGCCATGACCACATATTGGCCTTCATTGAAATCTCTCACAGCAAGGGTGGTCGCCACCTGCTCGCCTCTTTGAAGCTCCAGGAGGTTCACGATCGCCTTCCCTCTCGACATCCGGCCCGCTTCTGGGATCTCGTGGACCTTTTTCCAGTGGACCCTGCCCTTATTGGTGAAGAAAAGGAAATAATCATGTGATGAGGCCACGAAGAGAAGTTCCACAAAATCTTCCTCTTTAGGCTTGACGCCGGTCAACCCCTTGCCACCCCGTCTCTGGGCCCTGTAAAGGCTGATGGGATTTCTCTTGATATAGCCATCGTGACTTATGGTGACCACCATATCCTCCTCAGCGATGAGGTCTTCCACGTCGATATCCCCGGCCTCTGCGAGAATTTCTGTTCGACGCTCATCACCAAATTTTTCCTTAATCTCCTGCATTTCTTCCTTGATAATTTGAAGCACCATGGCCGGGCTCTCCAGGATCGTTTTGAACCGAGCAATGCTTTTGATAAGATCCTGATATTCAGAATTGATCTTCTCCCTTTCAAGACCGGTGAGCCGCTGGAGTCTCATGTCCAAGATAGCCTGTGCTTGGACGTCTGTGAGGGAAAAATCGGCTATGAGTCGCGTTTTGGCCTCTTTGGGATCTGCTGAGGAACGGATGACCTCTATGACCTCATCCAGAGAATCGAGAGCTTTTTTCAAGCCCTCGAGAATATGCGCTCTTTCTTCAGCCTTTCTCAGGTCATAGAGCGTTCTTCTGACGACAATTTCTCGCCGATGCTCTATGAACTTCTCAAGGATCTCCTTCAGGTTCAATATCTGGGGTCTGCCCTTCACGATGGCCAGAAGGATCATCCCGAAGGAGATCTCCATCTGCGTAAATTTGTAAAGACGGTTCAAGATCACAAGGCCTTTTGCGTCCCTCCTCACATCAATGGCGATTCTCATGCCGTCCCTGTCCGACTCGTCCCTGATATCGGCAACGCCCTCTATCTTCTTCTCTTTGACCAGCTCAGCAATTCTCTCGAGAAGCCTGCCCTTGTTGACCTGATAGGGAATTTCGGAAATCACGATTCTTTCCTTGTTGTGACCCATCTTCTCAACAAAGGCCCTGGCCCTTATCTTGATGACTCCCCGGCCTGTCTTATACGCCTCTTCTATGCCCCTCGTGGCAAGGATGAAGCCGGCCGTTGGGAAATCCGGCCCCGGCGTGATTTTCATCAAATCTTCTATGGTCATATCAGGATCGCCAATCAGCCTTATAACGGCCTCAGATACTTCTGAAAGATTGTGCGGTGGAACATTGGTCGCCATACCCACGGCGATCCCTGCGGCCCCGTTGATCAGCAGGTTCGGAACAGAGGTGGGCAGAATGGCGGGCTCCATGAGGGAGCCGTCATAGTTCGGCATGAGATCCACCGTCTCTTTATCAATATCCGTCAGAAAATTCTGCGCCAGTTGCGTCATCCTGACTTCTGTATAACGCATCGCCGCTGGCGGGTCTCCATCCACAGACCCGAAGTTTCCTTGACCATCCACAAGCTGATACCGCATGGAGAAGTCCTGGGCCAATCTGGCGATGGTGTCATAAACAGCAACGTCACCATGGGGATGGTACTTACCAATGACATCCCCGACCACCCTTGCGGACTTCTTGAAGGGCCTGTTGTAGTAATTCTTCATTTCGTGCATGGCATACAGGACGCGCCGGTGCACAGGTTTTAGACCATCGCGGATATCAGGCAACGCCCTTCCCACGATGACGCTCATGGAATATTCCAGATAAGATTTTTTCATCTCATCTTCTATGTTGACACTTTCCGGACTAAAAGTCGCGATCATGACGATTCTCCTGAAAAATGCGGTGAGCGCCCTTTTCCTACCCGAACATCAAAGAGACTTGATCAAACCTTTCCTCTCCCCTCGGCCCGCAAAGCGAAGTCTCTTCTCAAATGTTTCATCATGTCTCTGAGGTCCTCTGCAGGCGGGGCAAAAATAAGGGATCTGATGAATAGGTATGATCTCTAAGAGGACTTAAGAGGCGTTCATCTCGTTTATATATCCAGTTCTTCCACTTCTAATGCGTTGTCGTGGATAAATTCCCTCCTTGGTTCGACCTTATCGCCCATAAGGGTATTGAATATTTCGTCTGCTTCTACCACATCGTCAACCTTCACCTGCAACAGCGTCCTCTTCTCAGGGTCCATCGTGGTTTCCCACAGTTGACCGGGATTCATCTCTCCGAGTCCTTTATATCTTTGGATCGTCAAGCCACGTTTACCCCTGTTCATGAGATCTTCAAGGAGATCCTGCCAATTATCAATCCGCTTGGGTTCTCCGTCACCACCCACCTTAAAAGTGGCGCCGCTGAGCGCTTGAAGTTCGTTGGAGATGCCTATCAGCCGTTTTAGCTCAGGAGAGGCGAACATCTCCCAATCCACCACAAAACTCTGCCCCCCGTTCCTTGTCTCCGACACCGTGAATTCATAGTAGCCGCGTCCATTTTCGGGCAATTGAATCTCCGCCACCTGAAAACCCCCCTCCCGGAGCTTGGCGAAAAGTCCTTCCATGAATCGTTTGTCCTTAAATAGGGCCCTATCCTTGATGCCGCAGGAGAGCAAAAACTCTATAAATCTTTCACTATAGCCCCTTTTTGAAAGTCTGCCCATGTCCTCATAGTACTTGATGAGGCTGTTCACCAAAGAAGCCAGCTTTTTGCCGGAAATGACCTGATCACCGTCTATCAAAAGGCGTTCTTTTTGAGAGATCCTTTTTAGTATGTACCCATTGAAGCTCTCCTCGTCTTTGACGTAGATCTCCTTCTTAGCGTCCATGATTCTGTAAAGGGGTGGCTGCGCAACGTAGAGATGCCCTCTTTCGATCAGCTCCGGCATCTGCCTGAAGAAAAAAGTGAGCAAAAGGGTCCTGATATGGGCGCCATCCACATCCGCATCGGTCATGATGATCACTTTGTGGTATCTGAGCCGGTCAATATCGTACTCCTTATCCCCGATCCCTGTGCCCAGAGCGGCAATCATGGTTCTGATCTCATCGCTCGACATCATCTTGTCGAAACGCGACTTTTCCACGTTCAGTATTTTCCCTTTGAGGGGTAAAATCGCCTGAAATCGCCTGTCTCGACCCTGTTTTGCAGAACCTCCAGCGGAGTCGCCCTCCACAATGAACACTTCACTTCGGCTCGGGTCTTTCTCCTGGCAGTCCGCCAGCTTTCCGGGCAGCGAATGATCGGCGAGAACCCCTTTCCTGCGGGCGAGGTCTTTCGCCTTCCTCGCAGCCTCTCTGGCACGGGCCGCATCGATCACCTTCGAGAGTATATTCTTGATAATGGGAGGATTCTCTTCAAAAAACGTGCCCAGCCCCTCATTGACGAGGTTTTCCATGAGTCCCTTCACCTCGCTGTTGCCCAGCTTGGTCTTGGTCTGGCCCTCGAACTGAGGATTTGGGAGTTTCACGCTGACGACCGCGGTCAGGCCCTCTCGCGCATCATCGCCGGTCAGCTTTTCCTTAAAGTTCTTTGAAAGCGGGGAACTTTGGAGATACTGGTTGATACTTCTCGTGAGGGCTGACTTGAATCCCACGAGGTGGCTACCACCCTCTCTGGTATTGATATTATTGGCAAATGTGAAAATGATGTCGTTGTAGGAATCGTTATACTGCAAGGCCACTTCCATGATGATGCCATGTTTCTCGCCCGATACATAGATAGGTCGTCGATGGATGGGGGCCCGGTTCTTATTAAGATACTCCACAAAGGACTTGATCCCGCCCTTGTAAAGGAATTCCTTTTTCTTGGCTGTACGTTCGTCTGAAATCTGGATTTTCACGCCCTTCGTAAGAAAAGCGAGTTCCCTCATTCTTCGGGCGAGGGTGTCAAAGTCAAAGTCGATACTTTCAAAGATCTTGAGGTCGGGCCTGAAATGAATCTTTGTGCCCCTTTTCTTGGTCCGTTTGACGAGCTTTAGTTCTGTCTTTTTCTCGCCCCTCTCGAAACGTTGGAAATAAACGTTCCCCTCCCTGTGAACCTCCGCCTCCAGAAACTCGGACAGGGCATTCACCACCGAGACGCCGACGCCATGCAATCCCCCTGACACTTTATAGCTTTTGTTATCGAATTTCCCACCCGAATGAAGCCTGGTCATGACCACTTCCAAGGCCGGAACCTTTTCTGTTTGATGAATGTCAACCGGGATGCCGCGGCCATTGTCGATAACCATCACACTGTTGTCGTTTAGAATTTGAATATCTATATAGTCACAATACTCTGCGAGCGCTTCATCAATACTGTTGTCCACCACCTCATAGACCAGATGATGCAGGCCCTCAAAAGAGGTATTTCCTATATACATAGCGGGTCTCTTTCGGACCGCTGTTAAACCTTCAAGGACCTTTATGTCTGCAGCACCGTAAGTTGAATCTACGTCTATCATTTTACAGCCTCATTGGCATGATCAGTCCTAAGAAACCATGATCTTCTTCCCCTGTAATAACACAGGGACTCGAATTATCAATAAAACGCAACTCTATACCCTCACTATCCATACTCTGAAGAACGTCAAGGAAATATCTCGCATTGAAACCGGCCTCAAGATGTTCGCCTTTGTACTCCACC
>JASFTV010000153.1:0-8109 GCA_050050615.1 Desulfobacteraceae bacterium | reverse complement strand
ATTGTCTATGTCACCCACGACCAGGTTGAAGCGATGACCCTCGGGGACCGCGTCGTGGTGATGCGAGAAGGGAAGATCCACCAGATCGGTTCGCCGGACACCATCTATGCGCACCCTGCAGACAGGTTTGTGGCCAGTTTTATTGGCTCACCTGAGATGAACCTTTACAGAGGAAAACTCCTGATCAAGCACGGTCGCCCTCATTTCCAGGGCGCGGGGTTTTCTCTGGATCTCGGGGATGTTCAACAAAGCCCGGTAGAAGATGAGGTGGAGCTGGGCATTCGCCCTGAAGACATCGGCATCTCTCCGGACAGCAGTGTGCCGCCCCGAGCGCACGTGGATATGATCAGCAACATGGGCTCAGAAATGCTTGTGTATGCCCGACTTGGGGAAGAAAGCGTAACGCTGCGGGCGCCTAAGGATATCTCATTGCGGCCGGGTGAACCCATCTCCCTGGCCATAGATCCACGCCGGGTGCATGTCTTTCATAAAGGGCAGCGTCTCTAGCGGGCGGATAAAAAGGGGGAGGGCTAGGATTCGCAGAGAGAGCTTCAGATGCGAGCTGTGATGGCGATTATCTTGGTTTGGAGATGCCTTCCAAGGATAGTTCAGCTTCGGTTTTGAAAGGAATCACTGACGGGACCATGAAACCATTTGCTAGTCGGACTCGGCCTGCCACTTTGAACATGAGTTTATCCTTCTTCTGGAGCCCTATCACACCCTTGACCATGTCCACTAGGGAGGAATAAACTGTGATCGGAACCGTAGCCGTGCCATAGGCCGGTATTTCCTTATCTGTTTTTGCCACACCCGTTGCGAAGTTCTTTCCGTTGAGTGCAATGTCACAGTCTATGCCTTTGACCCTTATGGGAACATCATTGGTATTGAAAACACGGAGCTCTATCCGTAACGTGGTTTCAAAAGCCTTGATCTCCTGCAACCGGACGTTTGCGAGGGTGATGCGGGGCGATTCCAGGGTTTTCCCAAGCCCGGCACATCCGAATAATAGAAACACCCACAGGCATAACTCGAATGAAATAGCAAAATAGTGTCTAAAGCGATATAGCCTCATCTCACCTTCTCCTAACCCGAATCATTCATGAAGAATGCCACAGATTTTTGGGCCTTCAACCGCGAGGCACATATTCCAGGTGGATTGCAAAATCAACAACAATAGCCATGACGGTGGCCACGACCGGCGTGAGAAACCAGGCGATGAGTACATTGAACAATGTCCGCCTTCTCACTGTCTCTATGCCTTTTACAATGCCAATGCCCAAAACCGCACCGACGACCGCCTGAGACGTGGAGACAGGGACGCCGATAAACGCGTAGATGTGGACGGTAATTGCCTCAGCCAGGACAACGACAAGGGCTGAAAAGGCATCCAGTCTCACGAGCCTGCGCCCAACTGTGTCCATGACCCGCCTGCTAAAGGTCAAAATGCCAAGACCAATGCTCAGCCCACCGATCAGGAGGGCTTCAAAAATACTCAGCCGGCCCGCTGCCACAAAGACGGCTGTGACATTAGCGACATTGTTCGCGCCCAGTGCATAGGCTGCATATGATCCGGCAACGATCAGTGAGAGACGAATCAAGTTGTCCGACTGAAATAAGTTTATCCTGAGCCTGTTGTAAAGGGCTGCAAGCACTTTGTAGAGGATGAGGGTGATCAGCATCCCTCCAACCGGTGTTCCAAACCAGCACGTGAGCACCTTCCCGAGGCCTACAAAATCAAGTTGGCGATTCAACATGCTGATGCCTAAGATGGCACCCACAACCGCCTGTGAAGTTGAGACGGGCAAGCTGAGAACAGTCATGATGGTCACTGTTGCCGCTGCTGCTACAGAACATACCGCTGCCTGCGTCAGATCTAGGCGGGTCAACCCTCTAAGGGTTTCAATGCCTGGGTGGCCTTGCAAGAGGGATCCCACAAGGACAAAAAAAGAGGCTAGGACAGCTGCTGTCCAAAACTTGACCATTCTGGATGCCACAGCCGATCCAAAAACATTGGACGCATCATTGGCGCCCAATGACCATCCTAAGAAAGCGCCGGCTAACAGAGAGATCATCATACTCGACTTTTCAGGCTAATGATGTTTGCGCGTTTAGAAACCCTGTCGACCTGATCCGAAATTTCCTCCATCTCGCCTACCAGCTCTTTTAGTTGGAGCTTGTAAAACGGCTCAAGATCAGAGTCAAAGATCTTCCGGATAATGCGGCGTTCAATGTGATCGCAACGGCTCTCATTATGGTCAATGGTGGAAACCAACGCTCTAAGCCCCCCGCTTCTACTGAACAAGGCCTCGATCTGTTGGAACATAAGGTCGCAGCTGGCGAGCGTGACTGCCATCAGTTCTTTCACGTCTGGGATGATGAAATCAGGAATAGCGAGCCTTTGAGTCGCAATGGTATAGAGAACATCTTGTAAGAGCCCTGGGATCTCGTCCATCGCTTCCAGAAGCCCCATAATGTCCCCGCGCGACTCAGGGATGAGAGCTTTGCCGTACATGAAGTTCTTGATTTCTTCGCGGATATCATCCGCCCTGGATTCGAATTTATGGGTTTGCTCTGTCAGAAAATCAAATTCACCACTGCAGTGCTCCTCGAGGCATACATCCAGCGCCTCAGAAAAACGCTCTTTTGTCATCTTGAGGTTATCCAAATAGCTGTAAATAAGAGCCTCGATCCGGCGCTGCTTCTTGAAAAGGAACTCGAACATGTCGGCCTCCAAAATAATCGGTGATTCCGATGCACATGCATAACTTACCTCTGACGAGAACAGTGCTGTGTCAACGAAGAGAAGAAGAGCAATAAGAGAGCTCCACCGCTTTGATTGGTTCGATGGCGTATTGTCTGAATCCTTCAAGAATAGTGATAGAGCATGCCACCGTCCTGAAGAGGTGAAAGAGGCAAGTCAAAGTTTGAATTAGCATACTGGCATCTTTTTGATTTGTCAAGGAATATTAGACACATACCATTACGCGTGGAGAGCAAATCCGCATCTAGGGTTATCCCTTTTGGTTTTGACATGACATCCACCTTAATTTAACCTATACTGCCTCAACGAGAGAGAACATGCCCACCATTTCACCTGTGACCAACCGCGAGCGCTATTCCCCGAGGCTTTTGGACAAACGGCATTTACCGAGGGAAGCTAAACCTCGGCCGATCACTTTCTGCCAACCCTTCGCCAAAATCCTTCGCCAGGCCCCGGCGACCAAGGATGAGAACAGGGAAGGATGACATGAAACAAAGCTCAGGAGCCATTCTGGATTCTAGTTCGTTTGCCGCTGAAACAGTAAAGCACCCTGGACTCACCCCAGGGGCGGAAGAGATCCATAATCTGGCAGAACAGCTCCACAAGAAACTGAACATTTTTGACTACAAGCAATTGAGTCGTTCTCTCTGGGTGGTCTTTATGGGAGGCACGGGTACAGGAAAGTCGACGCTTTTCAATGCCTTTTGCGGAAAAAGGCTCAGTGAAACCGGTGTCGAACGGCCTATTACCTCCGGCCCTATTGTTTACGCCCATCGAGAATGCCCCATCGAGAATCATTTTCCGTTCTCCAATCTTGAATTCACAAGGCGCGCCGTGGAAACGCTTGATTCCAATCCAGCCTTTGGAGCGCCCGGGCAATTGCTGGTCCTGGAACATGATCGGGACGACTGGTCGCATCTCGTTTTGGCGGATACACCTGATCTGGATAGCGTACAGGTGGAACACCGGCAGATTGCTGAGGATCTCTATCTGCTGTCTGATGCGGTGATGTTCATAACGAGCCAAGAGAAGTATGCGGATGAAGTTCCTTACCTCTTTCTGCTGAGGGTTCTCAGAGAGAACAAACCCTATTTTCTCCTGCTCAATAAAGCTGAAGAGCAGATCACCCAGGATGATCTTTTGAAAGCACTCCGCAACGAGGAGGTCCCACTCAAAATGGACCGGATTGCCTTGATCCCTTATACGCCCTCTCACCCCTCACAAAAGATTCCTGAATACGCACCATTCCGTAATCTGTTTGTCTTTTTTTCACGAGAGCTTTCAAAAGAGCGGAGTGAGAGCCTCCGGCAGACGGCCCAATCAAGACTTGCCTATGATCTGGAAAACACAGCTTCCCGGCTCACGGGTCTTATAGAACAAGAGAACAAGGCGGCCCAACACTGGTTGAACCAGCTCGAAGCGCTTAGCCAGCAAACTTCCCAAGATTTCATCAGTGAACAGAAGGAACGGTTTGCCCAAAAGAGTCATGAGCACCTCCGAACAGAGGTTAGGAAGCTCTTCGCAAAATACGACGTTCTGGCCAGACCTCGGAGATTCGTCAAAGAACTCTTCTTGACGCCCTTCCGCTTCCTTGGATTTCTCAGAAAAGGGGCTGAGGACGCCCAAAAGGAAGCGCTTTCAAAGGTGCGACAAAAAATTGACCTGACACCTGTCCAGTCTGCGATGGAGAAGTACAATCGCCTCGTTCTTGAAAAGCTTTCGCCTTCTGATGAAGCAGCGCCCCTCTTCAGAACATTGCGCCAGCCTGGGGTTGCCCTTACGGATGAAGAGATCAGGGTCCTGATCTGGACAGAGCAGGACAAACTGGATACCTGGTTGGAAAAGACCTTTGAAGACCTTTCCAGGGGTATTCCAACAAGCAAAAAATGGGGGATTTATACCACATCCATCCTATGGGGAATTCTGATTCTTGCCTTTGAGGCCGCGGTGGGAGGAGGTTTCACGGTTCTCGATGCTGCCTTGGATTCTGCCCTTGCCCCATTTGTCACGAAGGGGACTGTGGAGCTTTTCGCCTACAATGAAATTCGGAAAATCGCCCGGGAGCTGGCAGAACGCTACAAAAAAGGGCTCCTTACCGTGGTGCATCATCAACGGGGCCGATATGAAAAATGCCTCCAATCCCTCATGACACCTGAAGAGACTTTGGAAAACCTACAGAAGCTCCGCAGTAGGATTTCAGACCGGCTAACGGCTTAGCCCTTTGGAAATGACAGCGTACCTGAATTTCAGGACATGGTTTCCACCCCTGATTTTTTCAAGCACCTGGGGTGTTAGCACGAGACATTCTGCCAGGGGTTTCCGGGCGGAAACCCTCAAAGATCAGACCACGGCAATGCTCCGTGGAATTCTTTTTCAGATATCGTCTTTCAGGAACAGGCCATCCCTGCATATCACAGAGATTTATGATACAGCACACCAGATATCTAGCCTCATAGAATGGGACATTGGTCATTTAAGACAGAAAGGTATTGAGCATGAAGCATCCCCTGCAAACTATACAAAGGGATCTCCATCAGATTCTTGAATGTCTCGACAGAGGTGCCTTCTTCTCCTTTACATCAGAAGAAGAAGCGGCGCTCAGGAAGGAGGCGAACAGTCTTTCCCGCAAGGTGAGCGCCATCGAGGGCAGCTTCTTGACCATAGGACTTCTTGGCGGAACCGGTGTGGGAAAATCGACCCTCATGAACGCCCTGGCCGGGTCTGAGATCGCCTCTACAAGCCATCGGCGGCCCCATACAGACCACGTCCTGATTTACAGGCACGCAGAGGTAGACGCCCTCCCCGCCCTCGCCTTGGGAAACGTTCCCTGGCGAGAAATAGTCCATCCGGTCGATGCCATCCGGCAAATTCTGCTTTGTGATCTTCCTGACTTTGACAGTCTTATGGGTGAGCACCGGGAACATGTCCTTCAATTTTTGGAACACCTGGACCTCCTCATTTGGGTCACCTCGCCTGAAAAATACGCTGATGGGCGATTCTATGAATTCCTCTTACAGGTGCCAAAAGCAAAGCAGAATTTCACCTTTGTGCTAAACAAGCTGGATCTTCTATTTGAGGGTGAGACTCCGGAGAAGGGCTATGAGCAAATGGCCCTCGTGGTCAGGCGCTTTCAGGAGCTCATTAGAGAAAACGGCATAGAGGATCCCCTCTCCTATGGAATTGCGGCAGAGGAGGTATTGCGTTCCGATCAACTGGCCCCCTGGAATCAGTTTCACCCATTAAGAAAACAGGTTTTCCAGCAGAGGGATGTCAAACAGATTTCAGCCATTAAAGCGTCCAATCTGGACGTGGAAGTCCACCAGCTTTATTCCGCCTTTGAAAAAGAGGCCAGGAATCTGGAAAGCTTTGAGCGGATCCTCGATGAAGCGGTCAAGGATTTGGAAGGGCAGCGTTCCACGTGGGTTCAAGCTGGTCAGGAGACGATCGAACTCTGGCTGGGAAGACAAATCAGCCACGGCCTTCTCTCATATCACAGGGACCCCGCCCAGCTTGTAGGACCCAGTTATGGCCTCGGCCTCCTGTTCCAGGAATTTCAGAAACGTTTTGCCGAAGACAGTGATACAGGCTCCGAGCTTCTGCTCCTCAATCCGCCGGAGGAGATCACGCTCTCCTTCCGACGCCGTCTCGAATGGGTGGAAGATAGGGTCAACCACCGTATCCTTCGCCGAAACCTCCCCTCCGCTTTTGGCAAGCGGCTTCAGGAGATTCTGGATGTCGGTAAACGGTTCGACGACCTGGGAGAAAGTTTTTTTCACGCTGTCACATTTCATGCGGTGGATCCCCCTTTGCCCGCTTTGTGGGGATTCAGGGCCGTTCAATGGATCGCTTATGTTCTGGTTTTCGCCTTTTTACTTTTTGCCATGGGAGGGGAAAGTGCCTGGCAGAATGTCCTGAACCACCCCGGTGCCGGCAACATGCTTCGTCTTTTTCTCTCGCTTATTCACACACTCTTCAGCAGCAAAGGACTTGCTGCCTTGGGGAGCTACGCCCTGATCAACCTTTTTCTCGGATTCTTCTTCTATCGCCGCTACCGAAAGCGTCTGCTGCGCGCGGCTCAGAAGAGAATCGATAACCTCAAGGTGGCCCTGTCAAAGATCTGGGAAGAGAGTCTGGATGAGATTTCGGGTGATGTGAAACGCTTCAAGGCGGATATTCAGTCCCAGCGATCAGGCCTCTCCTTTATGAAATCGCGCAGCGATTTCATAAAGGAGGACAGTACTGACTCCGAAGTCTTAGGTTCATCCTAAGCGCCAAATGCTTTAGTATCGTTCAAAAGTGTTGGCATGGACTGGTTTGGAAGCCCTTTTGTGTTTTGCAGGCCGTGCCGCTTTTCTCCCTCCGGGCCGGAGGCAAGGGAATATCTATTTCGCTCATGGGCGGTGACCGGAAATTCGGGGTTCAACCTGTTCATGGGAGATTCCCATGTGTTTCCGGGCGCAAACCCCGAATTTCCGGTCACTGTGGGATCCTGTGGGATTTTTTTGTGAGATATTCCCATTCGAAAAGGTCATGGCCTGCTTTCATAGGAAAATAAATCATGCTTAACGGTTCGTGCCATGCCAACACTTTTGAACGATACGAATGCTTTGCAAGAAAAACTGTTTTTGGACAAGGGGTGGGGCACCGGCTATCATGGAGATCAAGGTCAAAGGGTTTTTGACACTGAGAAAGGCGATGGATGACCAGGCCCTGGTGGTCGTGAACATGGTGGAGCCCACCATAAGAGACGTGTTAGAGGAGCTATCCAGTAGATTTGGTAACAACTTCAGAGACTTGGTTTTTGATCCCAAAACCGGGAAGCTGCGCAGGTCTAATACGATTTTGGTGAACGGTCGCCATTTTAGAAATCTACCAGATGGCGTCGACAGCAAGTTAAAGGAAGGAGATGAAGTAGCGCTTTTCCCTCCTGTGGCAGGAGGATAATAAAGAATCAGGGCAATAAAAACATGGTTCATCACTGATGCCTGGGCTGCATCAGACCCCCTCCTGTTTTCATATTCCATTCGCTGATTACCGATTCAATACTTCTTGTCGCGACCTGGAATCTCGGGGAAGACGATTTATGCAAGATTACAACCCAAAAAGGGCTTTCCGGGATAGTAACGGCTTTTTTGTTCGCTGCAATCCAACCCGCTCTGTGGTTACATCCGACCGCCGCCATTCCTGCCGAAGGGCGGAACGATGCCTTTTCGTTATGAATTCAGCTTGGCTGAGATTCGTTCCTTTTGTCAGCCTCTCGTGGTCTTCTTGCGATTATTTTCATTCCAGGACCTATGCAATCTCTTTACTCCGTTTTTTTGAGTTGACAGTGCCATAATCTCTAACTA
>JASFTV010000152.1:0-8124 GCA_050050615.1 Desulfobacteraceae bacterium | reverse complement strand
GTATCGATCACAAGATCCATGCCCCTGTGCCTTTCCACAAAAGCCTTCACCTTCGGTTTCTTCCCCCACAGCATGGCCATGACGAAATCGGCATTGTTTCGGGCAAAAGCGATCGCCTCCTTTATGACTTCTTCTGGATCCTGTATATGCCAGTCTTTCGCTGCAGCCTCGGGTACAGCCCTCTGAAGCAGGAGACTGAAGACAGCGACTCTGACCCCTTCCCGATTGATGATAAGGGGCTTATCAGCCACACGACGCCCTCTGTACTTCACATTCAAAGTCGTCAAGGGCATACGGGTTAAGCGGAGCTTCTCCCAAGCATCATGAACATTGGTTTGCATAAGCATTTCCGGCTCTGCAACAGAGAGCCCATCGTAACCCATCTGCAAAAACGCCGCTAACATCGTCTCGAACTTGATGATCCCCAGCTCGTCATGGGCAGGAGAAAAACCGCCGCCGTCGACGACGATGACAGGAATGCCCCGATCACGGATTTCATTGATTAGGGTAGCTCGCCGAGCTATCCCGCCCATGGCGTTCTTCCCTCACCCGCAGGGCTCAAGACACCCATCGATGCCGTGTGTGTAAAGGATCGTAACCCTTTTGTCCTTTTGCCGGCTGTAGGACATATTAGAAAGAAAGAGAAGCGCTGATAGAGCCGATGCGCTTATCAGGAGGACTGCGAGTCTGATTTTCAACCTTCTTACCCCCTCTCCGCCGAATCTATCCCATGACTGTTGGCTCCATAATGAGAACATTTCCCACCCGAGACAAGGGTGATGAATGCACTCTTTAGTATCTGCACCATGATCACGTCATGAAAGGAAAAAGAAGCATAGCGAAATCATGGTCGTGTATCAACCATAGGTCTGATGTCGTCATACGCATGATCCTTAGAAGAACTGTCCAGTGTGGGCATGCACATAATCCCCTATCCTTTTCACCCGCTCCATCTCCTCGGGGCTAAGGGCACCCCGCTCCAGAGCGCTCAGGCCTTCCCTCATTTGCACCCTGTCTTTAGGCCCGCACACACAGACATCCACAGCCGGATTAGAAAGCACGAAGCGGTAACAGTCGCTTGCGGAAAGCGGCTTCTCGCCCGGAGGTATCTTCTTCGGATTCAAGAGCTGCCCCCAGCGGGTGGCCGTATAGGAGACGATGCCTGGCCTCACTTCTCCCTCCATGTAGGGAAAGATCTCCTTTTCAGCGCCACGGTGGGCGGCGTTGTAGCGGACATGGAAGAGGTCAAAGAGACCGTCCCGGGCCAACTGCGGAAAGAGCTTTCTGTTGTGTCCGGACAGTCCCAGGAATCGACAGTAGCCCTTATCCTTCATCGCCAGAGCTTTATCCAGGAGCTTTTGGCCGGGCCGCTTGTTGTACCACCCCATGAGCAGAATATCGGCGTGATCTAGTCCCAGGGAGTGCAACGCTTTTTGAAAAAAGAGCTCCATCAAAAAGGAAGAGCGGGAATAGCTTTGGATAACAATAACCAGATCGTCTCGCTTCCCTTGGCCGCAGATGCTTTTTATCGCCTCCCGCATCCCGGACTTACGCATTGACCCCCAATAAAAGTAGTTACAGCCCCGATCAAACGCCTCTTCAAAAGCCCTTGCTGGTGCGCCGAAGCTGGCGCCAACCCCTAATCGCCCCACCCGGAGCCCTGTACGCCCCAGAACCCTTGGTTCACGGAATTTCATCTCCTCCACGGAACCCCCCCTGTCCGCATCATTTCAAATCAAAGGGCCGAATCCTTCACCCGATCCCCCGGCTCTTTTTCCGAGTCTGGTCTTTTTCGTCAGCCGTTTCTGCCTACGGGCCATCATCGAAAGCAAAATATTCGCCCTGCAGAAACTGCACAATGTTCCAACAGGGCTCAGGGTATTCCATCATGGTAGGGCCATAGCCCATACCTTTCCCGGGATTCATAGATTTGTGGCCGTCACTCTTGTAACGCTCCTCTTTTTCCGTAGACCGAAATCACTTTCTTAAGGTATTTGCTGTCTTCCTGAGAAATCTTTACAAACGCAAAGCCCATACCACCCAGAACACTGTCTTCCTCCACCTCATCGAGATTGGACCATACCAACTTACCCTTCACCACTATGGGCTGATGCTTGGGCAGTTTGATGATCAGCTGATAGGTTCTGTTTTCGTACAGCCTTTCCCTGCAATGGACGAACACGCCCTCTGGAGTGATATTTCTAGATTCTCCCTCAATCATGCCTTGATCGCTAATTATTGAGATAGGCCACCTGACTTCAAGTCTAGCGTATTTACGTCTCTCAATGCCATCAGCCAATTTGCCTCTCCTTCACACCACTGAGTCTCACCACGAGCTGGAAATGGAAGCCTTCTTTTTCATGCTTAAAGTCAACAGTCACTTAGGCATTATATACCATAATTTTTGTCAATTAAAGTATCTTTTCATTTTTTATCCTGTGCTATGGCATAGATCAAAACGTCCAGGCTTTGCCTCTCCGTGGCCCCGCTTAGGAGTCAAACGTGATTGTTTTCTACAATATCGAGAGCAAGGCTCCAGGAAGCCTCTTGTTGACTGCAAAACGCCGAATGTGCTACAAGCGACGCGGATATGAAAGGCCTGAGAGTACCCGGAAAAGGTGATACCAAGAATCAGTGGTGCCAGAAAAAGCCATCGCCCGCTTACTGTATGTATTCTCCAGCGCTTCTCCTCGCCCTATTTGTAGTGGGTTCGCTGCTTGGTTGCGGGACGCTTCCCAGTGGTCGCGGGTGGGGGCAGGACGCAACCCTATTTCCTGGCTGGCAGCGGATTGGCCGGTCAGCCCTGCATGCAACGCTCTCAGCTGAAGCATGGGCACCGGCAGCTGCGGCGCTGCTTCTTCAGATTGATGAATGGGATGAGGAGCTTTCGGATTGGGCTTCTGATGAGACACCCCTGTTTGGATCGCAGGACGATGCCGAACGCTCAAGTGACCGCCTGCGAGACGCAACAGCTGCCGCTTACGTGATAACCGCTCTCGCAACACCCAGCGGAGAGAAAGCTAAGGATTGGTCTGCGGCCAAGTTAAAGGGAATCGCGGTCGGTCTGGCGGCCTTGTCGCTGACGCACGAAACCACGGAGCTTCTGAAAGATACCGCGGATCGAACCCGCCCGGACGAAAGCGATGATCGGAGCTTTCCTTCCGGACATGCCTCAAACGCCGCAGGCTATGCAGCGCTTGCCAAACGGAACCTCCGGTCCCTCCCCCTATCCAAAACGAACCGAACCCTTCTCAGTATTGGCATCACATCCCTTGCTGCTGGGGCTGCCTGGGCCCGGGTTGAGGCGAAAAGGCATCATCCCTCGGATGTGCTTGCCGGATACGCACTGGGACACTTCTTCAGCGTATTCATCAACGATGCCTTTCTTGGGCTGCATGATACCGGTGGGCCCCGATTAAGCATTGAATGCTTTAGAAGTAACGTGACAGTTGGCTTGTGCTGGCTATTTTAGTGTCGCGTCTCAGCAAGTTTTTCGGGAAGATTGCCGTACACATGCACATCCCCGGAAAACGGCACCCCTGGATAACCCCTGGCATAGCAGTGAATCTCCCCGCCCATCTCTATAACCCACTCCCGATGACATATCATGCATTTTATATCGTCTGAAATTATGGTACAGTTCAAAAAGATTGTTTGGAAGATGAAGCATGATATTGTCCGCAGGAATCGTTGTTGTCAGAAAAAAGCGAGGAGATTGGAAGTATCTACTTCTTAGAGCCTATAAGAACTGGGATTTTCCCAAAGGCATCGTTGAGCCTGGCGAAGATCCTTTGGAAACAGCGAAACGAGAGGTCAGGGAGGAGACTGGCATCATAGACATGCGTTTTCGATGGGGTGAGGGTTTCAGGGAAACAGAACCTTACTACAGTGGAGGTAAGAAAATCGCACGATACTATCTTGCTGAAACTTCCGAATCTGCCGTCACCTTCTCCATCAATCCGGAGCTTGGAAAGCCAGAACACCATGAATATCGCTGGTCCTCGTATGAGGAGATCATAGAGCTATCGCCGAAGAGGCTCTTGCCTGTGATTGAATGGGCAAATCAGATCCTTCATCAAGATCGATGATCATCGGTTTCCCCCTCCGTCACTTTGGAGGTCCCGGCGACACGGGCAATGAAAATCATTCGCTGAGCCGCCTTGGTTCAGGCATCTAGAAAGGGGAATAAGCGACAAAATGGGTGAGCACAAAAAGAAAGAGATAGATGGCGCTCTTGAGAGTGCCGGACTCAAAAAAGGCAGGATTGTCATTGGGCTCTACGATACCGGCTACAAAACCAGGGTCGGCGTCTATTTCCACTACAACTTTACGGAAAAACTGGCGAACGCACTGATACAGCTCGCACTGCAAGATAAAACAGTTTATCAGGGACTTAAAGACCTACGTCAGAATTTTGATCTAATCCTTGGCACAGTGGAAGGGGTTAAGCCGATACAAGCGAAAAAAGATGGCAAGCCGATTCATTGAGCAAAGGAATCCGGGTGATGGCGTAGCCGGCACCTATTACGCCCGAGCCATCTGCCAGTAAGAAATCCCAAGCCTCAAAATCCTACCGTCCCTCCCTTCTTACAATAGTTTGTAACGTGGACGCTGTTCCCATAACGCTGAAATCGTGACTGTGAGCTTTCTTTAGCTCGACTCGCCCCCCGAAATGTTGTACTGCACGTATTCCCCGTCGAACTCGGTGGGAATGGTGCGCAGGAGCTCGACCCAGCGAAGGACTCGGTCGGCACCTTTCAGCAACTGCAGGAAAGGGCCCTGGGTCTTGAGTCGGCGCATGGTAATCGCTTTGGTCGGACCCAACTTGCCCCGCAAGATATCCACCCAGACGCCATAGGGTGCCGAGAGGGTAAACATCGTTGACCGTTGCCCTTCCCAGACCTCCACAAACTCCCCATCCTGGCAATTAAAGCCGACAATAATCGGCTCTGGGATCCCTTTGCCGGGTTCAGCCCCGAGAACAAGGGTGTAGGTCTCATTCTGCCCTTTGGCCAACTGGCGATACTTCTCGTCGGCGTTGCTGACTGCCATGACCTTTTGCATGTACTCTATGCTTCCCACCTTCATCTTCCTCTCCTTTCTTCACCGACATAGGACGCCTCTGACTACGGAATCATTTTGACAAGCACCTTTACCGCTCCGCCACCCTGCGCCTCCAGCAATTGGAATCCCTTTGCCACCACGTCCTCCAAGCCAATTTCGTGGCTGATTAGGGGTTCTACGTTCACCTGACCCTGCGCCAGCAAGTCCAACGCGGCCGGGAACTCCGTGCATCCGAGGTAGCTTCCTCGAACGTCCAGTTCATGCAGTACAAGCGTGAAAAAATCGGCGGCAGAGGGCTCCACGACAAGGCCTAGAAGCAGGATCTGCCCGCCCTTGGCCACCAGGGTAACCGCGTCCTCCAGAGCAGAACGGGCACCAGTGGAGACGTAGACGACCGCAGGCCCCACACCCCCTGTGCGAGAGGCCAGTTCCACCGCCAGGTTTTGCTTTTCAGGGTCAAAGACGGCAGCCGCACCCAGCTGCACAGCCAGAGCAGCACGAGTGGGATCGATCTCCGAGACGAAAACGTCACGGGCTCCGTTAAGTAGCGCACATTGCATCGTCAGAAGGCCTATGGGCCCGGCGCCCATCACCAGCACGTGGTCCCCCGGCCGAAGGGCGGAACGTTTCACACCATGCAGAGAAACAGCCAGTGGCTCTGCCAGCGCTCCCTCTCTCGTACTCACGCCCTCAGGGAGCGGGTTTAGCGCCCGGGCCGGCAATGCGGCGTACTCTGCCATCCCACCGTTCACGGTTATCCCCGGCATAAGAAGATCGTCACACAATGTGGGTCGGCCCTGGGTACATGGGAGACAGCGGCCACAGAGAATCGCGTCATTCGCCGTCACCCGATCCCCTTCCCTCCATCCGCTCAGTTTGCCGCCGATCTGAACGACCTCACCACTGAACTCATGGCCGATGATCGTTCCCGGCTCGTACATCCCGGTGTGGTATGCTTCCAGGTCTGAACCGCAAATACCGCAGTAATGCACCTTTATGAGCAGTTCATCGGATCCGATCTCAGGCTCGGGAACATGGAGGACCTCCACCCGGCTTGCACCTTGAAATACCGCTGCCTTCATTTTTCCCCATGCTCTCTTAACTCGAAACTCGCAAGGCTTAGTCTCTGTCGCATCCTTCCATCCACACCCCGTCCAACACCTCAAGGTCGGGAGGAAAACCGTGGACCTCTGGATCGACCTGCACGTCAAGCACGGCCGGAACCCCGGAGTCCACAGCCCGCTCAAGCGCGGGTCTTATCTGGTCCGGCTGCGTAACCCGCTCGCCATAGCACCCCAGCGCTTCTGCCAGTTTGTCGTAGCGCGTCTCCTTGCAAAAATCCACACCCACATATCGTTCACCGTGGATTAGCTTCTGCGCTGAACGGATCATGCCCCAACCGCAGTCGTTAGCGATAATAATCACCACGGGAGCGCTTACCCGTAGAGCGGTCTCCAGCTCCAGGGCATTGAAGCCGAATGAGCCGTCCCCTGTAATGCAATAAACAGGGAGGTCGGGCCGGGCCAGCTTCGCACCGATAGCGTATGGCAGTCCGCTGCCCAGGTGACCCGAGTCAGCGGCCCACAGGAAAGTCTTCGGCTCGTAGATACGGTTGAGATAGTAGGCCCACACCGCGGTCGTACCCCCATCCGCACACATGATCGCATCCCGCGGAAAGAAAACACGAATCTCGCGCATGAGACGGAGCGGATGGATCGGTGCACTTTCGGAACGGGCCCCATCATCCCATTGTCGCAACCAGCTTGCCTGGGCCTCACGGGCGTCCCTAAACTGCGGGTTCTCCGGCTTCGGTCCGGTTCGGGCCTTCACCGCCTCCAACAAGGCGGTCAGCGTGGCCTTGGCGTCGCCCACAAGCGCCAGGTCAACGGACCGATTGAGGCCTATGGACTCGGGCACGATGTCAATCTGTATCCATTTCTGCTCCTCCGGCGTTCCCCAGGCCGGGGGGCTGCCCCAGAATTCGATGTCGCCCATCCGGCCCCCAATCAGGAGCACCACATCAGCGGTTGCCTGGGCACCCAGAGCGCCGAAGCCCACGGGAATCAGGCAGAGCGGGTGGTCCTCTGGGATTACCCCACGAGCGCCCATACTGGTCGTAACCGGAGCTGAAAGGTGCTCGGCCAGCGCAACCAATTCCTTCCACGCGCCTGCCCGCATCACACCACTCCCGGCGTGGAGAAGAGGCCATTCGGCAGCCACCAGCATATCGGCTGCGTTTTCAATCAAGGAGGCGTCTGCAACCGGTTGCGTGGTCGCGCGGTACTGTTCAGGGGACAGAATCGAGAATTCCCCTTCATCCAGCTTCTCACAGAGGACATTGGAGGGCAAATCCAGGTAGACCGGCCCAGGTCGCCCGGAGGTCGCAGCCCGGAAAGCCCACTGACAGAGTTGGGGGACCCGGCGTACATCGGCCACCAGAGCGCGCCATTTTGTGATCGGCGTCATGAGGTTTACCTGGTCGAGGGACTGCATGGACCCGTGCTCCGGGTAAATACGCCAGGTCTGGTTCTGCGCGCCCAGAACGAGCACAGGAATAGAATCAGCCCAGGCGGTGTAGACACCTGGCACCAGGTCAGCCACGCCCGGCCCGACGGTTGCCAGGCAGACCCCTGGTTGCCCGGTTACCCGAGCCCAGGCATCCGCCATGTGGGCGGCCGCTTGCTCGTGGCGCGTGGTGATGAACTCCAGGCCCGCTTCACTTCCCAGACGTTGGATGGCGTCGGTGATGGGACCACATTGATCACCCGGAATGCCGAACACATATCGCACGCCTTCAGCGAGCAAACAACGAACCAGTGCTTCCGCACCTCTCATTTCGCCCATTTTCCCCTCCTTTTCCTCTCTTTGAAACACAAAGTCTCAAAAATGGCCATCCAATGCTCTCATTCCCATGACGAATCCAAAAAGCAGATCCAGTGCCGTGTCCCCCGGAAATACTTTCAAGAATTTTCAACATGCGAGATGTTAGAGTTCGCTGCTTGCGGGGCCGACCCATTCCAGGGACACCGGAACACCTTCCGATCTCATCCCGGTCCCATC
>JASFTV010000151.1:0-8150 GCA_050050615.1 Desulfobacteraceae bacterium | reverse complement strand
AGACATCCCATGCCGCCGTCGTAGCGAGGAGCATGGGAAAACCATGTGTTTCTGGATGTGAAGCGATCTCTATCGATCAAGTGGCCAAGGAAGCGGTTATTTCGGGTGTGTCCCTCAGGGAAGGAGGCGTGATCACCATTGACGGTAGCACGGGGAATGTATATCAGGGCATCGTTCCTACGGTCGAGCCGGAATTCGTCGAGGATCTCCTCGTGTTGCTGGAGTGGGCGGATGACATCAGCGAGCTGAAAGTTATGGCCAATGCTGATACGCCTGAAAGCTCGGACAAGGCGAAAAAGTATGGGGCCATGGGGGTCGGCCTGTGCCGCACGGAAAGGATGTTCAATCAGCCTGAGAGGTTGCCCATTGTGCAGGAGATGATTCTCGCTGAAACCACTGAAGAGAGGGAGAACTGTCTTGAAAAGCTTTTGCCTTTCCAAAGGGAGGATTTCAAAGAGATCTTACGGGTCATGGAGGGTCTTCCTGTCACTGTGCGGCTACTCGATCCTCCCATTCATGAATTCCTTCCTCGTGAAGAAGAGCTGATAAGGGAGATAGATTACCTCAGAGATTTGAGGAATACAGTGGAGGGCATGGCCAATCTGCCGCAGACCCTAAGACTTCTGGACCCCGGACTCTATAACAAGTACGTAGCCAATCTCGAGACCATTACCCACGGCCTTGAGGAACTGAAGAACAAGCATCTGGCTGAAGCCCTGATTACCGCAAAAGAGGCCATGCTCCAAAAGGTCAAGGCCCTTTCGGAAACCAACCCCATGCTCGGTCATCGAGGTGTCAGGTTGGGCATCACCTATCCCGAGATCTACGCTATGCAGATCAGGGCGATCCTGGAAGCCTCTGCAGAGTATATCAAAGAGGGCGGACACGTTGCACCTGAGATCATGGTGCCTCAGGTCTGCACGCTTCAGGAACTCATATGGGTCCACAAGTATGTGAACAGGATCCATAAAGAGGTTGAAAAGGAATTTGGCATCAAGGTGCCGTACAAGTTCGGCACCATGGTCGAGGTGGTGAGAGCCTGCATGAGGGCTGGGCGCCTGGCTGAACTGGCCGAATTCATATCCTTTGGCACCAATGATCTCACCCAGGCTACCTTCTCCTTCTCTAGGGAGGATGCAGAAAATAAGTTCCTACCTCTCTATAACGAGCGCGGCATCTTGCAGCACAACCCTTTTGAGATCCTGGATATCAAAGGGGTTGGACGTCTCATGGCGATTACCGTTGAGTGGGCGAGAAAAACAAGGCCTGACATCAAGACCGGTATCTGCGGAGAGCACGGAGGTGATCCCGAAGCCATCCGTTTCTGCCACCACATTGGTTTGAGTTATGTCTCCTGCTCGCCGCCCAGGGTTCCCATTGCAAGACTCGCAGCAGCCCATGCCAAACTGAAGGAAGCGGAATACACGTTCATCTAGTCCGGATTGTTACTGGCCGTAGTGGGAAAGTTCGTAGAGTCTCTGGCCGAGTTGGGAAAGCTTTTCGAGGTTGGAAGACGGGTCTTGTTCGGAATCTGAGCGAGCCCTCAGAATCTCTCTGTTGATGAAGCTTGCGGCGTTAGCGTAGTTCAGTCGTGAGAGGGCGCCAATATGATCGACAAAGCCCAGCTTATGGAGCCTTTTTCCGAGATAATTCATTTGCTTCAGAAGCTCCTCATTTTTGTCCACCAAATCTTTCCGTTGCACCATGGTTTTGACAGCAATCCAGTATGACTCAACAAAGGTTTTGGCCAGCGCAGCCCATATGGGCAGCTTGTCAAAACCCAGCTTGGTGACAATGTAACCTTCATCCCCATCAGATCTGGACAGGAATCCAGCATCCAGAAAGTAGTCGATCGCCGGGGCCAGCTTTTGCCTGAAGTCCTCATCCTCGTCAAACACAAACTCGTTCCTGAAAAGATTTTTCAAGAAGGTGCAATCAGCACTGATTGCCTCTGCGCTTTTCACCTCTTCTTTACCGCTCAAGAGGGAGGTCGCCACAAAGGCGTAGGGGATGAAAAAGTGGATGATACTGTTTTTGTAATATTCAAGCTCAATCTTCCTGTCTTCTTCGGCGTAATAGAACGTATCTTCTGCACCCTCTTCACCCTCCAGGAGATCGACCATCTTCCAGCCCACCAGGAGGGAGAGAGTCTCCTGAACAGCCGTGGAAGGATCGCTCAGGGTGGCGGCCATTGGAACCTCATCCTTTTTTAAGAAGCTCAGTAGTGTGTCAACCGTTTCGACCAATTCCCGGAAAAGGAATCCCTTTCGGTGATTGGCCAAAATCGCGGTGGCAATCAGCGAAAGGGGCGTGACCAGGGAGACGTCGTTGATCGTGTGCACCAAGTGATAAGCGAGTTTGTGGAGGGTTTCGGGCTCGGATAAGTTCAGTTGTGATAGATACTCGTTCAATGAAAACGGATAACCAAACCGTAAATAGATTTTTCCGTAGCGTTTTTTTAGGAACCGTCTCGCCTTTAGAATCTGCCTTAAGCTTTCCTCATCCTTTGAGTCGCCTCCAAGCTCCTTGAGGTAGGCGCGCTCTTCGATAATTCTATCATAAACGATGGAGGTCGGAACAAATATGAGATCGTTGCAAAAGCCTTCGCGGTGGGCCTGGAGAAGGATTGACAGGAAACCTGTTTTGGGCAGAACCAGTTTGCCATTTCGACTTCGCCCACCCTCGATGAAAAACTCAATAGGATGTCCCTCTTGGAGAAGCGCTTTTATGTACCTGTTAAACACTTCCACATACAATTTCGCCTGCTTGAACCTGAAAGAGCGTCGGATGAAAAATGCGCCCACTTTCCGAAAGACGTGGCCCATGGGCCAAAAGGCTAGGTTCTGGCCGGCAGCTATTCTTGGGACATGCATATGATGTTCGAAAAGGATATAGTTGAGGATTAGATAGTCGATATGGCTCTTGTGGGAAGGCACGAAAATAAGGGGTCCCCTTCGGGCCCATTCCCTTACTCTTGCCAGCCCGGCCATATCCACATCAAAACCTTCAAAGATCTTTTTCCAGAGCCAGCTCAGGGTCTTATGAAAGAAATGGACGTAGGCGATGTTATAATCTGCCGCGATCTCGTCAAAGAAGTCTCCCGCATTTTTTCTTAGCTGACTGAGCGTCTTTCCCTTAGCGGAGGCCATGGTCTCGATTTTTTCTCGAACCCTTTCATCCATGAGGACAATCTCCTTAAGCTGGTGTCTGGATTTCATGATGGGGCCGAGAATGACTCTTTTCTGGCTGTCTATGCTTTCAATAAGCATGTTTCTGATCTCTGAAGCCATTTCCTGCAGAGGCCTCTCAGGGGGCTGCGTCTCCAGGTAGGCCTTCAGATCCAAGGGCCGACCAAAATCAATCAATGCGTGACGGTTATGTCTGAAAAAAAGAACGGTTTTTCTGACAATGCCTGGATTGTCCTTGAATCCGAAAAGAACGTCGCCGAGAGTCGAATAGTCTTTTTCTGGGGTTTTCTTATAAAGAACAAGCTGCGGAACAATGAAGATAGGGCGTTCCATATCCCTCTGGGTCTCCAGAAGAAATTGCAGGTGGTCCTTTTCAGCATGGACGAATTTCCTCACAAAACGCTTCGGGTCAATGAGAAATACAAGAGATGTGGTCCCACTCTGTATGGCCCGCCTATAGAAGCCGGTTTGATAGGGGTTTGGTAGCCTGCCATATTTAAGCAGGAAGGAGAGTTGAGAGACAATTAGCTTTACAAACTGTTTAAACGGTAATAGCATGGAGATGTTGAGGTCAAAGGCTACCTTTGGGAATGGCAGTCGCCTTCTCCGAAAATTGTAATGATACAGAAGGTAGTCCAGCTGACCCCTATACTTGATCGCATAAACCACATTGCCTTCCTTGTGCATCTGTTTCAGGTCTTCTTTTGCGTTTTCATCTATGTTTACCCTTTTGAAGAGCTTGTAGAGAAACCAACTCAAGAAAAATCCCGGTTTATGATCAAGCACGTAGGGATAAAGTGTCTTTTCTCCAGAATTATCCATAGGGTTCACATGCATCCTCATTTTTTTTGTGAACAAGGATTATAGTCTAACGGATCAGGTCTTGAAATCAAGCTTTTTGTCTCCGAGGGAGGCGGTCGAAATTTCAGCAAACGACCTGGGACGCCTAAAAAGCAGCATTTGGGCAAAGTTATGTTGACAAAAAGCCGTGTATGTTTAAGATAGGTTGAAAAGGATGAGAGGGAGGTACATATGCTTAGGCCCATGGTCGTTTCCGGACTGACCGTTGATCCTCTAACCAATAGCCCTATCGTTATCCTGAAGGAGATTGATGGAGAAAGGACGCTACCGATATGGATCGGTTTGCTCGAGGCAACCGCCATCGCAAGTGAGCTGGAAGGTATCAAGTTTTCCAGACCGATGACTCATGATCTCCTTAAGAATATCATGGCATTGATTGATGTTAAGGTGAAAAAGGTCGAAGTTTGCGACCTGAAAAATAACACGTACTATGCCCTGATACATATCAACCACAAGGGCAAGGAGATTTCTATAGATGCTAGACCGAGTGACGCCCTGGCGCTGTCTCTAAGGGTGGATGCGCCTATTTTTGTGGCTGAAGAAGTGATCGATAAGTCCGCTCAAATTGATCTGAAGGCCGAACCCGAGGACAAAACAGAACAGGGTAAGAAGTGGCAGGAGATCCTGGAAAAGCTGAACCCGGAGGATTTTGGAAAGTACAAGATGTAGACGCCTAAGGCGTCTGGAGTGAGCAAATTTGATTAGTACTTAGTTGCGGAAATCCGCGTTATGTCATTTCGACCCCTTCGAGTGCCTCAGGGTAAACTCGGGGAGAAATCTTTCTTGGTGCTATCAGAGATTTGTCGTTCGCTTCCTTCCTTCGAAATGACACTTTTATTTATGCAACTAAGTACTCGGGTTGGTAACGGAGATTCTTCCATCTCCTGCTCGAGTTCACTTCAGACACCTTAGGCATTTTGCTTCTATACATGAGAAATTCTTTCATGATCGATCTGCACACACATTCCCTGTTCAGCGATGGGGAGCTCATCCCGTCAGAGCTTGCCAGAAGGTTTGAAGCTTTGGGCTATTCAGCTGTTGCCGTCACGGATCATGTGGATTCTTCTAACCTCGACCACATTGTTCCCAGGGTTGCTCAGGCTGCGAGGGATTTAAACGATTTCCAATCGGTCAAGGTTATTCCCGGGGTTGAACTCACACATGTCCCACCGGCCCTGATAGGGGTTCTCGTGAAAAGGGCGAGGGAACTTGGCGCCAGATTGGTTGTTGTACACGGTGAAACGATTGTAGAGCCTGTGCCCCCGGGGACAAACCGTGCAGGGCTTGAAGCCGGGGCTGACATCCTCGCTCATCCGGGCTTGATAACCCGTGACGAAGCTCAACTGGCCGCCGAGAAGGGCATTTTGTTGGAGATTACCTCCAGGAAAGGACACAGCCTCACCAATGGACATGTGGCCAAGTTGGCGAATGAGACCGGGGCGAGACTTGTATTGAATTCAGACGGCCATTCGCCAGGTGATTTCATGAGCGAGGATTTCGCTCGAAAAATCTTAGAAGGAGCTGGCCTTCCGCCTGATTCCTTTCAAAAGGTCCTCTCAAGTGCCCGTCTTTTATTGGAAAAAATCGGATTTCCTCTTTGATTAACCTTAGCGCCCGCTTCATTTAACCTCCTTATTCCCTCCCTTTAGACCGTGCTTCCTTCCCCCAGCGTTGAGAGGAAATATTCACAGCCGAAAAAGGGTGAGTTGGCAAAACACTTCCCATCAGGTAAAATATTAGAACACCAGAATGAAGGACTTAGCCAGGTCTTCGTCTTTTCCATGTTGTTGAAGTCATGAGCAAGAATAAAACGAAAATCTACTTGAACATCCTGGGTGTAGGGATCGTGGCCCTTTGGGTGGTCATGATTGGTCTGCTGGTCAAGAAAGTCCACTTTGGAGGCCAGGCAGAGGCATCGAAACCCAGTCAAACGGTTCGGCCCATCGATTCTTTAGAGCGGGAATGGAAAGAGATCTACCTCAAGAACAGGAAAGTGGGATATGCGGTGAACATCGTCAAGCCCTTTGGGGAAGGCTATTTCATACAGGAGGAAATTTTCCTAAAGCTTGACCTCATGGGTATGGGTGGAGGGTTGTATACATTCACCCAGTGCCGGGTGGACAAAAAATTTTTGCTGAAAAGCTTCAATCTTACCATGAACTCGGGAGTTGTTCGCTCAAGTATCTCAGGCACTGTCGAAAATGACCTACTGGTGCTGCGGGCAGGAAAGGGTGAGCACATAAGGGTCCAGAGAATCAAACTGAAAAGGCCTCCCATGATAGGGGCCAGCATTAGCCAGTTCTTCAAGTCCCAAAAGATCCATGTTGGACAGACCTTCCACTTGCCCGTCTTTGACCCCTCTGCGATGGCGCAAAAAGATATACTTATCAAAGTGACAGGAAAAGAGGCTTTACGCATCCATAGGATGACTTACGAAGCATTTCGCCTGGAAGCAGAGATGTGGGGAAAGACCATCACCTTCTGGCTTGATGAAGACGGGTCCACTTTGAAGGAGGAGGGTTTCATGGGGCTGACGACCATCAGGTCAAGTGCTGCGAGAGCCCCAACGGATCTGGAACGGAAAGGGGGCATTGATCTCTATGAAATGGTGGCCGTAGTCCCGGATCGCAGATTACCTGATCCGGGTCGTCTGGGTTACTTGAAGCTCCAACTCGATGGGATGGACCACTCTGTGCTTAACCTTCAAGCCCTAGATAGCGAGCGGCAGCACCTCCGCAAAGGTGTCCTGGAAATGCGCAGAGAGGGGCTCCCTTCAGAGATCCTTTACACGATCCCCTATGATAACCCTACCGCTGAGATGAAGATCTTTTTGGAGCCGGAGTTCAATATAGAAAGTGATGATAGAGAGATCAAGGGGAAAGCCCGTGAGATTTCAGGAGAGGATAGGAACCCCGTCTCTGTGGCTCGGAAGATGATGAGCTGGGTCTACCATAACATGGACAAACGACCCGTCCTTGCTGTGCCGAGCGCCCTGGAGGCTCTGAGAACAGGGGTGGGTGACTGCAACGAACATGCCACCCTGCTTACCGCACTCCTCAGGGCTTCCGGGATCCCTGCGCGCCTCAGCATCGGCCTTACTTACACCCGCGAGAAATTCTACTACCACGCATGGACAGAAGCTTACGTGGGCGCATGGATCTCGATGGATGCGACCCTCAACCAGATGCCCGCAGATGTCACCCATATCAAGTTGATTGAGGGTAACCTGGATAGACAAATGGAAATCGCAGGATTGATGGGCGAACTAAAACTAAAGATCGTGGATTTTCGGTATGATTAAATTAGTCAATCTCACCAAGTTGTATAAAGGCCTCCGGGCCGTTGACAGTCTCCATTTAGAGGTAAGAGAAGGCGTTCTGTTTGGCTTCCTGGGACCGAACGGCGCAGGTAAGACAACCACCATCAAGATGATGGCCGGTGTTCTCAAACCCACGGCCGGTCAAATCATCATAAACGGCATGGACATATCCAAGGAGCCCAGTGAGGTCAAGAAATGCATTGGCTTTATTCCGGACCGTCCTTTTCTATACGAAAAGCTTACCGGGCTTGAGTTTCTTCAATTCATAGCGGGGCTATATCGCTTGAACCATCCGCCGTCTTTACAAAATCGTATAACGGGACTCCTGGAGCTTTTTGAGTTGATACACTGGGCTGACGAACTCATCGAGAGTTATTCCCACGGCATGAAACAGCGACTGGCCATGTGCGCCGCTTTGCTTCACAAGCCGAAAGTCCTCATTGTGGATGAACCTATGGTGGGGCTCGACCCGAAAGGGGCCAGGCTTGTGAAAGACATATTCAAGGAGCAAGCCGCTCAAGGGACAACCATCTTCATGTCCACCCATTCCCTTGAGGTTGCTCAGGAGGTGTGCGAGGAAGTCGCCATTATACAGGCAGGTAAAATCATTGCCACCGGAACCGGAGAGGACCTGAAAAAGAAAGCGGGTGTGGACGGTAACTTGGAAAGGATTTTCTTAAAACTGACCGAAGGAAAAAAGCTTGCCCATGCAAAGCCTCTATCTTCTTCTCAGTCCTAGAATTCTGGCATTCAAAAATGCCTTTTCCAATTCAGGCCAGCGG
>JASFTV010000150.1:0-8226 GCA_050050615.1 Desulfobacteraceae bacterium | reverse complement strand
CCAACCTTCCCTTGTCTACCCTAGCCGCTTCAGTTCTGCCTGCCGAAGGGCGATCCGGGCCCCGGCCAGTCTCTTGTAGACCTCCCTGATCTTCGCTGATTTGCCTCTCGCTACCGCCTTGAGCAAGTCTCCCTCCAACTCGGTTACCTCGAGAAGCTTGTAATAGTCCAAAGACTCTTTCAAGTGTGCCAGCACGATCAGACCGGTCAGCAGGGGGTGGTTGTTTGTCACATTCGCATCCTTGAATTGCATGCCGTGTTCCAGTTCGACCTCAAGGCCCCGGCAAAACTCTTTTGGGTCAATCGCCATGCCTTCCTTGTTCACCTCTGCAAGGACGGCCTTCGCCTCCTTCAGAGACACCTTGGGCGCCTTCTTCTTTGTCCAGTCGCTGATTTTGAGTTCCTTGCAAACCCTCTTTACTTCATCAACAGTGACGTACTGAGGAATCTTCATGTCTCGCTCCTTTCCACAAAAACCGCGGCAGAGAGCCCTGTCCGGAAGGGCAGGGGTGAATGGCGCGCAGTTTTTGTGGGGGTGCAGGGGGATTTCCCCCGCGGTTCTTAGAACGCGAAATGGGTTAAACCCGTTTCGCTCTGTAGCCGCCGATGCCGGCTTTCCGGTTGTGAAGATGCCCCGCCCTGCGGGCGGGGAGATTCACTTACGACCGGGTACTTTAAGGACCCCACATGGCGTTTCATCGTGATGATGCCTGTTTCTAGACCATGCCCCATGCTGCCGGGAATTCATGTTCCCGTGCTCACCCGAGCCACCATTGTCCCGGCGGTGTGGATAACGAGGGCCGGGCACCGCGCCCCTCAACCGCCGTGCCCTTATTTCAATTGTGCATAGCCGTTGCTGATCGCTTTTTGCCCTTCCTGGTTGATGACATTAAAGTGAATGGCTTGTCCCTCCTTCTGATCCCTCTTTCTCATGAGCCTTACGCGGATTTCGGTCCCGGGCAGCACTATACCGGTGAACCGGCCGGACAGGGATTGCAGGCGCAATGGATTCCCTCCAGCCTCCCTGTTGATGATCTCCCGCACAGCAAAGCCGAGTGTGGCTGTTCCCTGAAGGATGTTTCCAGGGAGCCCTAACTGACGCGCAAAGCTTTTTGATGTGTGTATGGGAAAAAAGATGTTTGCGCACCCATCATAGAGATAAGCTCTCATGGCATCTATGGGAATCACCTCTTCCCAGATCGGCGGGTCCTCAACCTTGAAGGAAGGGACAGAAGGGAGGGCATCCTCTCCCCGACCCTGGTCAGCGCATGTCACACCGCGCATCATGGCGCCAACATGCTCTGTGAAAACCGGGTCTCCGTTCCTGTCCGTGGCGTCAAAGCGAAGCACCACGTGAGTGCCTGCTCTATGCGGAAGAATGGCCGCAATCTTCCCTTTCACAATGAGGGCATCTTCAGGCCTTATAGGGCGAAAGAACTCGAGGTGCTCCGTGTAGTGGACCTGGGTCGCCATGATGGCGACGGGGAAATCTTTGGCTTCAATAAAGTCCCATATCTTTTCTATGATGGGCCAGGTCACAGCCACACTGAACATGGGGGGCGCGATGATGCCGCCGTCACGTTCATCATCAAAATACCGGGGATTGTTGTCATCCAGCGCTGCGGCGTAGTTCATGGTATCGCGCCAGTTGATCTCCGTACGGTAGTCTTTCAGTGCCGTGCCCACAAAGCGTGAACTCAATTCCATGAAAAGCCTCTCCCATACAAGAGTCATTGATCCCCGGTGAAAGGGTGCAGCTGGGGCTTCAGTTTCACAGGGCAAGCATTTGTCATTCGTCCCTGGTCACTTGTTGCTCGTCTCTTGTCATTTGTGACTCGTCACTCGTTATTCGTCATTTGGGTGGTCTAGCGATCTCCATCCAGCATATCGCCCAGGCGACCCAGAAGCGAGCCCTCGCCCCTGCGCGTCCCGCCCTGAGAAGGCGCATGGGCTAGGATACGGTCCGCCATGCGGGAGAAGGGAAGGCTTTGCAGGAGCACAATGCCTGAGCCACTGAGCGAGGCCAGAAACAGGCCTTCACCCCCAAAAAACATGGACTTGAGACTCCGTACCCGCTCTATGTGATAGTCGATGTCCTTGGTAAAGGCGACAAGGCAGCCCGTATCCACGCGGAGGCTTTCATTTCTCAGCGTTTTCTTGATCACCGTCCCGCCGGCGTGAATAAAGGTCATACCGTCACCACGCAGACGCTGGAGGATGAATCCCTCGCCACCAAAGAAGCCTGTTCCGAGCCGTTTGGTGAAGGCGATGCCAATCTCGGTGCCGTAGGCAGCCGCCAGAAAGGCGTCTTTCTGGCACAACAGTTCGTAACCCACCTTGGCCATATCCACGGAAATGATCTTGCCCGGATAGGGGGCTGCAAAAGCGACACGCCGCTTCCCGCCGCCATGGTTCGTGAAATGAGTCAGAAAGATAGACTCCCCTGTAAGGACCCGTTTGCCGACATTCAGGAGTTTGCCCATGATCCCATTGTCGGCCTTTGAGCCATCTCCCATACGGGCTTCGAAAGAAATCCCCTCATCCATATAGTTCATGGCCCCGGCTTCTGCAATGACCGTCTCGCCCTGGTCCAGTTCCACCTCAACGATCTGCATATCGTCGCCGATGAGTTCATAGTCCACTTTGTGGCAGTGCATAATTCCCGCCTCCTTTCCTTGAAACATGTATAAAGCATAATTTGCTCTTGCTTGCAAGCTTTGGCATCCATCAGGTTCAAGCTTGCCGGTCATGGGTCACCCGTCACCTGTCATCGGCCGCGCTGGTCATTCGCAACTGTTTGCATTTGACACAGGGGCACTCTCAGCCTATTCTAAGCCCAGCCGGGGGAGGGAAACCGGGAACCCGTTTTTGGACAAGAATGTTGGCAACCAAGGCTCAAGAATTCTGATAATCAGTAACGCTATGAGAAGGACCTTGATAAGACCATAGAAGACCGAAGATGGCGAAACATGGACAAAAGCAAACCTCCGCCATCCCCTGTTTCCAAGTATGGCCGGCTCGTTCGGGTCGTGTTATGGCTTATCGTCCTCCTTGCTTTGCTGCTTCTGGTGGCCGATGCCCGGCCCCAGAATGTCGGGCATGGGGAGCGCTCGATGATCGACATAGAAAAGACCAAGGTACGGTTGGAGGATCACCTCAGGGAACTCACGGTCACCATTGGCGAGAGGAGCGTCTACACCCCCGAACACCTGGAAAGAACCGCGGATTACATCGAATCATTCTATCAGGGAATCGGCCTCCAGGCGCAGCGCGAACCTTATCGCTATCATGATTTTGTGGTCGCCAATGTGGTCACAGAGATCTCCTTTTCTGCCAATCCTTCCAAATGCTACCTTCTGGGAGCCCACTATGACTCGGTGGGCGGTACGGTCGGGGCGGACGACAATGCGAGTGCCGTTGCCGTTCAACTTGAGACAGCCCGGCAATTAAAGAAGGCTTTTGACAACCGCGAGAAACTGGATCTGGCGGTGAAATTTGTCTCCTTTGCCCTGGAGGAGCCCCCGGTTTATGGGTCGAGCTCCATGGGGAGCCGTGTTTACGCCAAGAAAGCCAAAAAGGAGAAGGAGAAAATAGACGGTATGATCTGTCTGGAGATGGTGGGCTACTCCTGTCATGACCCCGGGTGTCAAAGTTATCCTTTTCCTGTCATGTTTTTCGGATACCCTGATAAGGGCGATTTCATAGGCCTTGTCGGCGACTTCAAGTCACGGCAACTGACGCGCAGCCTCTACCGGGCCTTCCTGAGAAACCCGGAACTGCCCGTGCTGAAACTATCCGTTCCCTTCAGGGGATGGCTGATGCCCGCTGTGAGGCTCAGTGACCATTCGTCCTTCTGGGACCACGGTTTCAAGTCGGTTATGGTCACGGATTCCGCCTTCTATCGCAACCCCCACTATCACCGCTCTTCCGACACCATGGACAAACTGGACAGCCGGTTCATGGCGGAAGTGGTGGAAAGCCTGATCATCTTCTTCCATTCCCAACACCGTTAGACGCACGCACTCTGGACCTCACCGCTCGCTGTGCTCTGTGCCTGCGCTTGCCCCGCCTGCCCTGTGGACTTCCCGACAAGTCGCGGCTATTCCATCAGACGGATCTCCAACTTAATCACCTCTTTTTTGAACGGCCCACAGAGCGGGCCATCCTGTCCAGCTTGAAGATGGTGGTGAATTCCATGTTCTTGCTGATCCAGAGCTTCTTGTTGATGACGGAGTCCGTTATGGCTCCCCTGTACGCGAGGCCGTCCAGCAAGGTTTTGGGGTCGCCGCAGACCATCACAAAATCCGGTGATGCGAGATCTCTCTCTTCCACTTTGATGTCGCCGTCATCAATGAGCATGGCGAAACGACCCCCCCGCGTTTTGATCAGAATATCGCGCTTCCAGCCGGCAATGTCCTTCCGGGCCCGTTCGTTTCGATTCATCTCTTCAACAATGGCTGTGATCTCCTTCAGGGTCTCTTCATAAACAGCCGCATCCTTGTCCGATGCTTCGGGCAATCGAGGCTCAACAGGGGATTCCCAGTCAATCTCCGACTCCTGAAGCCCCTTCTTTTCTATCTGCTCAGGCCTGAGCTCGGAGGTGGGCACACAGAAGACGTCCCGCATGTTTCCGATGCGGCTGTCCCTGAAAACGAGCTTAACCTCGCTGCCCTTGGTGATGATTCCCGGCACCAGGATGCCCGTGGTGGTGTAAAGGATGACACTCATGGCCGTATCAGCCCCTCTGAAGACAACCCGTCCCCTGCCATAGGGAGCCATATCCTGGAATAGGGAGGTGGCAAAATAGGTGATGGGCGGCGTGCTGTTCATGACGCCCACCTGCTCCACTTCGATCGGCTCCGTGGGCGCAAAATTGCAGTCCGGACAGTGGGTCAGAAAGGGCGGCACCCTGACCTGCCCGCACGATGAGCATTTGCATCCGAGGAGTTTCTTTTCATCCCTCAGGGCAAGGAAGAAGGGCGAGAATTCTCCTCTGGTCCTCCGGTAAAAGGTGTACATGACATCATTGGAGATCAGATAGTCTCTGCCGTCCACGTTCTCCACATAGGATCCCTCATCCGGGATATACTTTGAAGGAATAACCTTTTCTCTTTGTGTAGCCATTCTCTTTTCACCTCCCTCTACTCGTGCTCCAGGATGAGACATGCCGTGTACTGGGCGATCGTGCTGCCCGTCCCATGCACCAGTGCTGTTTTGAGCCCTCTCTTGATCAGTTCATTGCGGGCGGACCAGGCTGACATGATGTTGCTCGCCCCCACCGCATGGCCACAGTAGATCAAACCGCCGCAGGGATTCACCAGGTACTTTCCGCCGGGTGTCATCAGGCTGTCCTCTATCAGGGTATCCGCCCTGCCCAAAGGGACCAGACCGAACTCGGCCATGGAGATCTCCAGTTGATGCACGAAGGCATCATGGAGCTCCACCACCTCGATCGACTTCGTAGCCTCCTCGATACCGGCCATTTCATAGGCCCGGCGGGAGGCATAAAAGTCGGACATGATGCGGCCCATGTTCTTCTGGTTCTTGCCTGCAAAGGAATGCTCGTTCGCTTCGCCCAGGCCTGTGATCCAGACCACAGGCTGACCGCTGTTTTTGGCAATCGCCTTGGCCGTCTCCTCTTCAGCCATGAGGAGTGCTGCGGCCCCTTCCGTGTAAACGCAGATCTCAAGCTCCCTGAAGGGATACACGACCAGCCTCGAGTTCAAGACCTCTTCGGGCGTGACCCGGTCAAACTGTCTCTGGGCATATTCATTGGTGCTCACCTGCTGGCTCAACTGGGCAGAGATCTGGGCGGTAATCTCCGGTTTGAGATCGCCGGGGTGCTCATCCATATAGCCCAGCACCACCTCTGCATAACTGTCAGAGGCGGACCAGCCGATGGGCTGCTCAAAAAAGCTGTCCCCGGACCAGCCGATGGATTTGATGACCTCGGGTGTGGCGGACATGGATAAAAAGTCAAAGCAGTCCGTCGCCTTTTCGACGCCCAGAACCAGGGCGGTCTTGAACCTGCCCGCGGCGAGATATGCGTGGGCCGCAGACATGGTATACGCCCCCGTTGCCCCGCCTGTGGTGATCCTTATGCCGAATTTGTTCTGCATCCCGCAAAGCCCGTGGATAGCATGCTCGGGAATGGCCGTCCTTTCAAAGATGTCATTGTAAATCCCGTAAAAGGCGGCATCCACGTCCCGGATGTGGATCTGGGCATCCTTCACCGCCTCACGCGTCGCCATCTGGGCCAACTCATAGTAAGTCTTCTCACGCCAGGTTCCCTTAAAAGGCGTCACTCCGGCACCGACAATACCAATGCGTTTTGGCATGAATGTTACCTCCTTCGTATAAGAAATGGGTTTGGCTTATGGTTAACCGCAACAGACTCAGGGCGTTAGGGCGCCGTGTAACAATGGAGTAGTGGAGTACTGGAGTGGTGGAAGGGTCACCAGGCGCTCAGGGTTTTGGCTGTCAAGCTTTTCCATTACGCCATCACTCCAACAATCCTCATGGGAGACAAGGCCGTCCGCTTCGAGCACCTCTGGCTGAGATGGCTTCATGGCATTCCATCGCGGACTCTACAGGGCGCTCCCGTCGATGTTCGCGATGAGGTAATCCTGATCTTCCTCTGTACGGACGAATACGCCCAGATTGCCCAAACGGATCTTTTTCAACCCTGTGGATCTCACCCTTTTGTAGGCTTCGACCATTTCCCTGGTGTTAGGGCTCCTGAAATCCCTCATCTTATGTTCAGGAAAAAAGGCGAGTATGGTGAAAGGGATCGTGGGGTCCACGGCGGCTAGATTACGGGCGATCCTCTCCAGGTCGTCTGACTCTACCAGGTTCGGGATGTATAAAGACAACACCTCGAGCGTGAAACCTCTTTTGAGAATTTCTTCCGGCAGTTCCAGGATGTGCTCGTTGGAGCATCCTGTAAGCCACTTGTGTTTTTCTGGATCGTGCGCCTTGATATCCAGCCAGAAGGCGTCCACGCCGGATGCCTGCAGGCGATCCATATTCTGAGCCGTGAGGCCGTAACCGTTGGTTTCAATGAGCAGCCAGAGCCTGGTTTGGGCCTTGATCAGCCGTGCACAGGCCGTGTAGAACTCGGGACAGCAGGTCAGGTCGCCCCCTGTAAAGGCGACAATGTTTCTTGCCGGGCCGAAACCCTGGGGACTGAAAAGGATGGATTCGGGGCTGAGGACGCCGGGGCATGAGCTTGGCCGCCATCCGCGCATGACGCAACTCCCGCAGCACCGGCAGGTCTCTTGCGCATGCCAGGCTGTCGCCCTTTCCCTCGGCTCCTCCAGGTTTACAAATTTTTCATATTCCACGGCCTCTTTCAAAATATCGGCGGGCGTATACCAAGTGCCGTCTTTGACCTGACTGAAATGCCAGGAATGGCATTTTCTGCAGGAGAAATTGCAGCCGGACTGGTACACGGAGAGATAATTCTCCGGCCGCGAGAGATGGACGGAGGTAATCAGCCGATAAATCTCGCTATCCTCGGCTCTCAGGGTGGACTGACACGCAGGGAGACGTTTGCCGTCCACCTTGACCAGACAGTTTCCGGGTGAGAGGCCCTGCCCTTTTAGCTGGCATTTCGAAGTGTCTACTGCAGCCATGGATTCACTGGACGTTTCTGCGAGTCGTGCTTGAAGCAGCCTATCATGTCGACCGCTATTATCTCAAACGATTAATCACCAATAACCCAAGGCGTGTCATAAGGCTGTAACCCAATTCACAGATTATCTCGGACAGCCTGGAGGAGGTTCTGGATCTCTCCCGCGGTCAACTTGCCATCCTTCCTGAAGATAAGTCTGCCCTGTCTATCAAAGGCCAGGACATCGCTGTTGTCATCCGCGATGTTCCATGCGTTGACCATCACCTTCTTGTAGTCCCGCACATAGATCGTCCTGGGGTAGGTCTTCTGCTTCTTTTTCAGTTTCGATGAGATCGCAAAGTTGGGAAGCCACGTGGCATCCATATTGATAATGGCCACAGACTGGAATTTCTCGCCGGGAAAGTCTTCCTTGCGAAGGGCCTCGCTTGTCTCGTTATTGAGATCCGCTTCATCCGGGTCCACGTAAAAAAGGACATAGACCTTCCCTTTCAACTCCTCACTGCTCCAGGGGGTACCATCCAAGCGCCCGCCCAGTTTGTCTTTTAACTCAACTTTTGGAGGGACCCGGCCCATCTGCAGATCAGCCGAGACGCT
>JASFTV010000149.1:0-8321 GCA_050050615.1 Desulfobacteraceae bacterium | reverse complement strand
CTGGTGTTTTTAGAAACTTATCTACGGGGGAGTTTTGCCCTCTCCGAGGCGTAGGCTCTCCGAGCCGGAGGCCCTCCGCATTCTCCCGCAAGCGGGAGCTGCGGTTTCCCCCACAGATAAGTTACAAAAACACGGCGCCTTCCCACCAGTCACTTCAGAAAAGATCTCATGACCTTCCACAAAGTGACCTGTTTGGTCTCATTGTAAACAATATTATGCTCCCATTAGTAACTGCTACAGGTCGGGATTGTTAGAATCGTTTAGGTCGCTAGAATGGTTAAAGGCATTCAAGTCGATTAAGTTGTTGAAGGCCTGAAAGGGTTTAACGGATCAGTTCTTTCAAAGGCATAACAAGGGTCAAGAGCAGACTTGACCCCATGCCTCTTATCATCGCAAAAGGAATGCTTCCCCATCCAAAAGTAGAAAGCCATTCCCTTCTCTTTTCAAAGTTGCTCCGTCCGGGCCGCTAATTATAAACCCCTCATTCTCTTTTTTTCCGAATCTTATCCCTTCAGGGACAATGAAATACACTGATAAATTGCCTTTATGGTCAAGTACCTGTCTCACTTGTAGAGAAGGACCGCCTTTTACTGGAAAGCTTATGAAAAATGGGTCGATTGGAACTTTCAGATTGGGGTTTATTCTTACCCTGGATACACAACCGAAGCACAGCATTCCATCGATGGCTTTGATCGTACCAAACAACTTTGCTTCCAGTGTCTCAGGTTCTTTTCCTAGCATTATTTCTATTCTTGCTTCTTCAAACAAAATATCCGGCATAGACTGAATTTCAGTTACTTTGTCTCTGGAAAAAGATATACGACTTTGACCCATAATTTGAGGGGGGATAAGGAGAGAGGAAACAATTATTGCCAGCCCTAATCCTCGTTTGAATACCATGGATATCACTGTATATTACCCTCCTTTCGTTTATCTAGGCCACATTTCCCGATTAACGAGCCGAATACGTCATTTTCCGGAACGGACGGCAAAAGCTCGCGGACTGGATATGCTGCGCGCATTGTAGTGTTCACTGCCCTTGTCGAAGTCAAAAAACCATGCCATTGATGAACCCTTTGATTCGCCTGACCATACCCAAGGAAACACCTTGTTAATCTCAAAAGCTGGATTCAGGTTCTGCTGACCTAAGCCTTTTTGATATATACTTCTCAATTCCTCCATAGTTGGTAATCGCCAACCGCCCCCTCCCACCTTGAGCGCATTGACCCAGAGTTTAGCGTTGTCCCAAGTCGTTCTCGTATCAGGCCCTACATATCACTCCAGACCCGTCTTTTTGTCATATATGACACCGTTGGTATGCGTTATGTAACGGCCAGCAGGAGCAACAGATTCGGCAGCCTCACTTTTCAGGGCGGGCTTAGATACAGGCTTTTTGTCCGCTTCAATTGCCTTGTCTTTATCTTGGAAAAATTGAGAAGACCTGAGAATATGAAGTCGACGACCTCTCTAACTGTAACGTCCGGGATGTACGCCTTCACCAAGGCATGGACATGAGTAGGCTTGACCGAATCCATACGTTCACCCTCCATCGAAGTTCTAAGAGCGAGGGCGTTTGCTCAGTTAACAAGCTTTTGCTGCGAACCCCTTCATTGACAAATTCAAGTACCTGCCCCTCTGCCCGCATGATTAAGATCAAGAAAGACAGAATGTCTATGAACTCTATGAAATAAGAAGTCGCTTTTCGGGGTGAGACTGTAGTGGAAACTGCATTGTGTGTCAAGGGGAAAGAAGCACAACATATGTGGTATTCAGGGTGCAACCTATTGCCCAAACGCCCCTCCCAGCGCTGCGGTCTGTCATCATTCGTTCTCATTCCTAGACATCAGCGTTCGCCAAGAGGATGATTTTCGCCTGCAGGAAGTGCAGATTTTCTATTGACATAAGCTATCAGATTTTCTAGCCTTCTCCAAGTCCGTCGTCTCACGTCACAGTTCGCCTAACCTCAGCAGATGAGCAGGGGATTATGATGCCTACACGCTCGCTTTCCGCAGAATGCTTCGGAGGCGGGCGCTTCTTTTTGTAGGGCAACACATTTGCCTCGTGTGCTATCAGGGCAGGGGGCACAGGGAAACTGAATAAGTTAAGCCCGCGCCCAACGCCTTTAAGCATTCGGAGCGTAATGAGAATGAATCACCTTTTCTCGTCTCCGTCCAGGAGGGATGAAAAATGGAATGTCCAAAATGTCAGACGGTAAACCCAGAGGGCAAGAGGTTTTGTCGTGAGTGTGGGGCAATGCTTGCACTGGCCTGCCCTCATTGTGCTGCTGAAATTCTTCCGTCCGACAAATTCTGTGGTGAATGCGGCCACGACCTAGGCGAACCCGTGGAAGCGCCTCCTATCGATTACAATCGACCTCAATCCTACACCCCTAGATTCCTGGCTGACAAGATCCTCAGCACCCGAAGCTCCATTGAAGGGGAGCGGAAGTTGGTAACGGTGCTCTTTGCTGATGTGGCCGATTATACCTCCATGGCGGAAAAACTCGATCCAGAGGAAGTCCACCAGATTATGGATGGATGCTTCAAGATCCTGATGGATGAGATCCACAGGTATGAGGGGACGATCAACCAGTTTACCGGTGACGGCGTTATGGCCCTTTTTGGTGCTCCTGTAGCCCATGAGGACCATGCCCAGCGGGCCTGCTATGCTGCTTTATCCGTCCAGAAGGCCATGGGAGAGTATGGGGAAAAAATCAAGAAGGACCGTGGGGTGGCGTTCAAGATGCGCACTGGCCTCAATTCAGGCCCGGTGATTGTCGGCTCCATCGGGGACGATCTGCGGATGGATTATACCGCAATCGGTGATACCACCAATCTTGCCGCCCGCATACAACAGAAAGCAAAGCCCGGCGAAGTTTGGATGAGCCAAGAAACATGCAATATCATCAAGGATTATTTTCAAGACGAGCCGGTGGGCGAGTTAGCCTTGAAGGGCAAGGCTGAGCCGCAGAGAATCTACCGTGTGGTTTCAGAGCAACCGGGCGTACGCACCCGTTTCGAGGCCGGTCTCGTTCGTGGCGTCACTGAGTTCGTCGGGCGCCGTCCCGAGATGGAAGCCCTCAGGAGTGAGTTTGAGAGGGTGAAAGCTGGTGGCGCTCAAATTGTTGATGTGGTTGGAGAGGCAGGTGTTGGCAAGAGCCGCCTGGTTTACGAGTTTCGAAAGCTCATTGGTGAGGAAGTCACATTTCTTAATGGTATTTGCATCCAATACGGCGGAAACATAAGCTTTCTTCCGGTGATGGATATAGTCAAGGCGGCCTTCGGCATTCAAGAAGGCATGAGTGAGGAAGAGACTGGGAATCGAATCGAAGAGAGGGCGACAGGAAGCCTGGTTCCAATGATCCCTTTCTACCGTAAGCTGCTCTCTCTTAAGGTGGACGATCCCGGATTCAACGCCCTTGACCCCGAAGGCCGTAAGTATGGAACATTCGAGGCAGTGAAAACCCTTCTCCTTGTCCTGAGCACGGGGAGACCGCTGGTGGTCTTTCTAGAAGATGCCCATTGGATAGATAAAATTTCAGAAGAGTTTTTTACTTATTTTTCTCGCTGCATTCTCGGCCATCCGATCCTGATGCTTACAGCGTACCGTCCAGAGTGTTCCCCGCCGTGGGCCCAGGGGGCTCATTATCAGAGACTGGGGCTCGAGACACTCAGTTCAAAGTCTTCGGTCAGGCTTGTACGGAATGTTCTCGGCGGGTACCCGTTGGATCCAGATCTTGAGCAAAAGATTGTGGAGATGACAGGGGGAAACGCGTTTTTCGTTGAGGAGATCGTACGTGAACTCCGTCAACGAGGGGATATTCTGCAAGTCGGCGATCGGTATGTTTGCAATCAGCCCATAGATCAACTGGAAATCCCGAGCACTGTTCAGGGTGTGTTGGCCGCCAGAATGGACCGTCTGAGTGATGATCTCAAACGAACCATGCAAGTTGCCAGTGTCATAGGCAGGGATTTTGCCTTTAGCATTCTAAAGAGCATTATGGAGTTAGGGGACGAGCTAAGGGCCCGCCTGACCAACCTGGTCGGATTGGAGATCCTCTATGAAAAAGCTCTTTACCCGGAACTGGAATACATTTTTAAGCATACCCTCACCCAGGAGGTGGCCTACGAGAGTCTACTAAAGCAAAGGCGCCAGGAAATCCACGCTCGCATTGGCGGTACCATTGAAAAGCTGTATGCCCACAGGCTTGCGGAATACTATGAGCTTCTGGCACATCATTATGAGCGAAGTGGGAATGCTGCAAAAGCTGTCAAATATCTGCTTTTGGCTGGCGAAAAGTCAATTCGCCAAGGCGCAGCTCAAGCAGCTTTTGACTTTTTCAATAAAGCGGTTGAATCGATAGAAGCCGCGCACCTTGTATTAGAGCCGGAAGCAGAGGTAAGACTCCATAAAGGGCGGGCTTCGGCCAGCTGGGAGATTGGCGCCATTGGTAATGCCGCAGAAGGATTTAGAAAAGCGATTGAAATTAGCCGACGTCACGGGATGATTGACTATGAGAAGGACAGCCTAAGTCAGCTCACGCTTGTGACTTATATGTGGCCTGTGAGAGAGGAAGCTGAGCGAACTTTTGAAGAAGGTCTGGCCCGGGCCCGAGAGATTGAGGATGAAGGCCTTGAAAGCATTGTCCTATCGACGAAGGGGCTTTTTGCGGCACTCAATGAACAACCATACCAGGGAAATCAGATGGTGCTTGATGCGGAGCGGTTGGCTCTGGAGTCAGGAAGCCCTACATCGATTCTTACAAATCGTCTCGTTCGGGCATTCACAGAGAGATGGCTCGGTCGACCTGCAAAAACCATTGAATTGACTGAGGGCATAGTTGAAGCAATGCGCAGTGCGTTTCTTATGCCTGGCGTTGCAAATGCGATCCTCGCTCGAGGCATCGCTCTTGCGGAGATCGGGCGTATTCAGGATGCCATGACACTGATCAAAGAGGGAATCGATATTTGTGAAAAGTTTGGAGCTTTTCATCGCTACGGGACGTTCTACAATTGCCTCGGTTACTGTTACGGGGAAATTTATCAACCAGAACAGGCATACGAGCTCAATTTGCAAAGTGATAAGATCGCCCGCAGGCAAATGGAGCAATATCCCGTGGGCATCCGGCAATATGGAGAAATCGTGGCCCAAGCCAACGTTAACATAGCAGAAAACCTTTTCGACCAGGGAAAGTGGGACGAAGCCTGGGATTGGATACAGTCCTTCAAGGAGGAAGGCAAAAGTGACGCTTTTGATGGATTTCGGCGGCAATGGGAAACCCGGATGAGTTATCTGGCAGCTCAAATCCTCTTAAATAGAAGCGACCTGGATCAAGCAGCGTTCCTCATTCACGAAAATCTTGAAAGAGTACAAAAGCTACACTCGAAAAAAAGAGAAGGGGGGTTGTGGCGGCTGCTGGGCGAGATTCATACAAGACGCAAGCAACCTGAAAATGCTATTGAGAATTTAGGCAAAGCAATTGATGTTCTCAAAGGGGTAGAAAACCCCCGTCAACTCTGGCAGGCTCATGCCTCTCTCGGATCGGCTCTTGGTGCAGTTGGTCGCAATAGCGAAGCGAAAGAGCAGTGGGGCAATGCAGCAGAAATCATACGAAATATCGCAAAAGCTCTAACAGACCCTCAACTCCGAGAAGGTTTTCTCAAAGCGGGACCAATTCGCGACATCCTTTCAAAAGCGGATGATTGATGCATCAGGCCCCGGTGGCATGGGCCTCCGGTAGATAGTCAGCCAGGTGGGTAAACCAAAAGCGGCGCACGCCATTACTTGCCTCCGCCAGAATGCCCTGCAGCTTGCCGCGGGAAGGCTTCATTGGTGAAACGTCGACAGCGCAGGCCATATTGTGGATTTCTTGAATTCACGGACTGACCCCTAACATGCGTTCATATTTTGTTTATCCTTCAAATCAATAAACTAAGGAGTTACGAGATGGAACAAAGTGAGTACAGATTTACTGCCAATGTGCTGGACAAATGGAAGGAGAAGGTTGATTCATCAGACCAGGAAAGAGCGCCTGAGTTGGGACCCACGAAGTCTTCGCGTGAAGTTTCTCTTGAAGGGGCTAATTGTCTTCTCACAGAGAACGAGCTGGTCATTCAGGGAGACCAACCCATAAGGATTCCCTTGGCCTGGATAAAAGATAAACAATTGGCTGTGCCTGATATATCCGTAGGGCAACAGCCGACAATGGGTGGCCCGGAGCATAGCGGCGGATCTGAGTCGATGGGCACTCTCACAATTACGTATTTCGATGATCATACTTGGAAGCATCGACTATCTTTGAAGATGGACATAAAAGATGCAGCGGCCATCAATGCGACTCTGAAAGACACAATTCCGAAAGCTCAGAAAAGGAACTGGGACTGGCTGCCCATCGAGATTAAATCAGCGGGGTTTTCTATCAGGCTAGGCGCACACCTCATTGACAGCCTAATTTTGGGGGCCAGCAATGGGGCGCTCATGCTTGTATTCGATCCTCAATTGGGCAAATTACTAACGGTCATACTGATCATTGTCTACTTTATCGGGTTTTGGACCTGGAAAGGCCAGACACCGGGCAAGATGGCCTGCGGGATTCAAATTACCAAGAAGGATGGTCGTCCTATCAACCTCGGCAGGTCTGTTTTGAGGTACATCGGTTACTACGTGTCCGGCATCCCGCTGTTTCTCGGGTACTTATGGATCATTTGGGACAGGAAAAGGCAAGGATTTCATGATAAGCTCGCCGGCACTTACGTCGTATTGCGAAAATAGGGGACATGAAATGATGAGGTTCCTGTAAAGCGGAGTACTCATCCGGAGCCAGGGATTTTAGTTTGCCTGGACAAAGAAAGAGAAGCTTATAACCTTACGTGCATCCCCGGGATTTTACGTAAAGGAAAATGCGAAGGCATTTTCCGGTTGTGAAGATGCCCCGCGCCTTGGCGCGGGGAGCTTTATTGCCTAAGGGATATTGTGAATTCACGGACTGACCCCTGTAAAAAAAACATCTTGACATCTGTTGTTTGCTGATAGTAAACAAAAACCATGGAGCAAGCCGAACAAGAAGGGCTGGCACTGCAAAAGGCCATTAGCGATCGTATTCGACACCTAAGGCTCAAGAAAAAGTGGTCTTTGGATAGGCTGTCTGACGTGACGGGTCTATCAAAGAGTTACCTTTCTCAGATCGAAAACTGCGAAAAAAACCCACCCATCAGCACCTTAACGAAAATCGCTTTTGGCCTTGGCGAAGACGTTTTCACTCTCATTACCGGAGCGCCGAAAGGTTCGGAACGTCCCAAATTCTCCATCGTCAGATTGGCTGAACGGCAACCCATCATTCATCCAGGCGCACCTCTGGGATATACTTATGACTCGATTACGTACAAAAGACCGGACAGGTGCATGGATGGGTATGTCGTCACCATGGGGCCCGATTTTCCTAAAGAGCCCTTCATCCATGAGGGACAGGAGTTGGCTCTCGCCCTGGAGGGTGAGCATGAATTCATCTACGACGGTGACGCAACAATTGTAGAACCGGGTGACTGCCTCTACTTCGATTCGGACAGGCCCCATTTTTCCCGCAGCCTGGGCGGTCGTCCTGCAAAGATACTTGTGGTGTTCAGCAACCCACGCCGGCCTATCTAGGTTTTTTTGTGATTTCCGTTCGCCTTTAGCAAACGAAGCAATGAGATGATCGATGGGGGAGTGTCTGCATCCGGAGAATAACCCGGATGAGGGGATTTCATGGCATAAGTGGAGTGCAGCACGGGCTTGCGGCAAGGTTTATTGAACAAGCAGGGTTGAAGGGATGAGAACCGGCGATTACACTTCATGGAGAGGAAAAATAAGTCTGTGTATGGCATGGTGGAGGCCAATTCATATTCCCAATATGTATTCTTGGGACAGGCAAGAAGGCAGTCTTTTTTGAGGGATTTTCTTCTTTAACGATCGCTCATCTAGTGAGTGTTCTAATCCGTAACTGGTATTCTGTATCGCAAATAACTTGACATATTTCAATGGCAGCGGGGGGCCGTCGGGGTTGGTCGTCCAGACCGCAACTATACGCTCCGTAGCCCTTTCAACGGCACCAAATTTTTGCCAGTCGGCCCGGAGCAGCCCCATAAGAACCGCTTTCAAGCGAAGATGCTCTTCTGTGCCTGCCCGGCGCACCTATTGATGTTATGGGGGCGTGAAAGGAGTTCCTTGCAAATTTGAGTTGCGGATCTGAGAGACCAACCCCGACGGCCCTCGCTCGTCGTATCCTGCAAATTCATGGCAGCTTTCTTTAAGGATGGGGCGACCTTGCCAGGCTACCCTTATCT
>JASFTV010000148.1:0-8332 GCA_050050615.1 Desulfobacteraceae bacterium | reverse complement strand
GCATCTTCCCCAACCTCCTCTTTCCCCTCCTGTGGATATCGCCTCTCCTGATTCTTGTATCCCTTCAGGCCCTCATGGAAGAACGTCACATCTTTTCAGGCCTGAGCATCGGGGATTGGCGCGTCGTCCTGACCTCGGCCCTGGCCGCCCTTGTCTGCGGATTCTTTTGGGAAATGTGGAACTACTACAGTCTGGCAAAGTGGACCTATCACCTTCCCTTTGTCCATCGTCTCCAACTCTTTGAAATGCCTGTTCTCGGATATGCCGGCTATTTGCCCTTCGGCCTGGAATGCGCGGTCATCGCCGATATAGTCCTTACGACACGGGAAGGGGTTTGAAGAAGATGCCGGAAAAAATGAGTACCGTTCAAAAGTGTTGGCATGGACTGGTTCGGAAGTCCTTTTGTGTTTTGCAGGCCCTGCCGCTTTTCTCAAGGGAATATCTATTTTGCTCATGGGCGGTGACCGGAAATTCGGGATTTAGCCAGTTCATCGGAGATTTCCACGTGTTTCCGGGCGCAAACCCCGAATTTCCGGTCACTGTGGGATCCGGTGGGATTTTTTTGTGAGATATTCCCTTTCGAAAAGGTCATGGCCTGCTTCCAAAAAAAACAAATCATGCGTAAGGGTTCGTGCCATGCCAACACTTTTGAACGATGCCAAAAAATGAGATGGGTTATGTTTGGGTTTCCTCGGGTTTGGCATCCCATCTTCCATGCCGGACAATCTCGCCCTCAATCAGATAAATGACCTCTTCGGCAATGTTGGTGGAATGATCGCCGATGCGCTCTAAGTGCCTAGAAATAAACAAAAAATTGATGAGATAGCCTGCAGCGTCTGGCTTCTTCTGCATCTCCCTCTTGATATAGTCATACATCTCACGGGCCATCTCATCCACTTCATCGTCCAAGACGAGAACCTGGAATGCCAGGTCCAGATCAAGGTTTACAAGAGAATCGAGACTCATTCGGAGCATAGAGGCCGCCTTTTCTGCCATGAGCCCATAATCCAAAGAGAGTTCCAGCCTCTGACGCTTTGAAATACTTTTGACCCGTTCGGCAATGTTCACGGCCTGGTCGCCAATCCTTTCCAGGTCATTATTGATCTTGATCACGGCGACAAGAAAGCGCAGATCCACTGCGACGGGCTGATGCAGGGCTAAGACCTTGAGGCATTCTTCTTCCACCTCCACTTCCAGCTCATCGATTTCATAATCGGTTTTAATAATCCGTTTGGCCAGACTCCCATCCCTCAACTCAATCGCCCTGTTCGCCATTCTGACGCGCTCTTCCACCATGGCACCCAGGGAAAGAATCCTCTTTTTGAGCTTGTCTTGCTCTCTTTGTAAACGTTTCGGCATAGGGGTTTTCCTCTCTTCCTAACCAAAACGGCCCGTTATATAGTCTTCGGTTTCTTTCAGCCTGGGTCGGGTGAAGATCGCCTCGGTTTCACCCGCCTCGATCAGTTTTCCGAGATAGAAAAAAGCGGTAATATCGGAAACCCGGGCTGCTTGCTGCATATTATGGGTCACAATGATGATGGTGTAGTCCTCTTTCAATTGGTTGATCAATTCCTCGATCTTCTGGGTTGCAATGGGGTCCAGGGCTGAACAAGGCTCATCCATGAGCAGCACCTCAGGCTCTACAGCCATTGCCCTTGCAATACATAGGCGCTGCTGCTGACCTCCCGACAAGCCCAATGCTGAGTCGTGGATCCTGTCCTTCACCTCATCCCAAAGTGCAGCCTGTTTGAGACTTTGTTCCACTCTATTCTCAATGTAAGCTTTGTCCTTTATACCGTTGACGCGCAAGCCGTAGGCCACATTGTCAAAAGTGCTTTTGGGAAAGGGGTTCGGCTTCTGAAATACCATGCCGATACGACGCCGAAGGGTGACCACATCCACCTCAGGCTCATAGATATTGTGATCGTCCAACAGAATCTTTCCCTCTGCCCGGCCATAAGGGATCAGATCGTTCATGCGGTTCAGGCAGCGGAGCAGCGTGCTCTTCCCACATCCAGACGGCCCGATGAGCGCTGTCACTTCATTCTCGAAAAAATCAAGAGAAATATCAAAGAGAGCCTGAAAATCCCCGTAGTAGAAATCCAGGCCCTCTGCCTTCATCTTTAATGATCTAGTCATCACCACTCCCCACGTCACCTTTTCTTCCGGAGGCGAGCGCGACAAATAATGGCCACAAGGTTCAGCCCAAGAACCAGCACAATGAGCACGAGCGCTGTGCCATACTGGAGGTGTCGGGTCGCCTCGATCTCCGTGCCCGCTGTCGCAAGCACATAGATGTGATAGGGAAGCGCCATGATCTCATCAAATAGAGAAGATGGAAGCGATGGCGTGAAAAAGACGGCTGCGGTGAACATGATTGGGGCCGTCTCTCCGGCAGCCCTGCTGATCCCCAAAATCGCGCCTGTGAGAATACCGGGTAGCGCCGCAGGCAGAACCACCCTGTAGATGGTTTGCCACCTGGTAGCCCCGAGACCCAGAGAAGCTTCTCTGTAAGTATCCGGAACCGCCCTGAGAGCCTCCTCGGCAGAGCCGATGATGACAGGCAGGGTAAGAGCCCCCAAGGTGAGAGCACCGGCAAGGATGCTGACACCCATTTTCATATAGACCACAAAAAAGGCAAGGCCAAAGAGACCGAAGACCACGGAAGGGACGCCTGCGAGATTATTGATGCCCAGCCGAATCATCCGTAAGACCCGTCCCGACCTCGCATACTCATGGAGATAGATAGCGGAAGCCACCCCGATGGGAAGGGCCACCAGGATGGCACCCAGGCTCAGACACAGGGTTCCCACGATGCAGGGAAGAATGCCCCCCTTGGTCATGGACTCCATGGGCGGCTGGGTCAGAAAGGTCCAGTTGATTGCGCGCCATCCCTTTGCCACCAGGAAATAGACGATGATCATCAGGGCGAGGCCGTTGATCGCAGCAGAACACCTAAAAAATCCAAATAGGACCGTTTGCATAACCTTCCGTCGGCGCTGGAGAGCTTGTCCCAAGTCCATACGGACCCTCCTCTCACGCTTAACCTCTACACCCCAGGGAATCTCATCATATGGAATCTTCCCGGCGACTGTCTCGTTCATCGTCGTCCTTTCCAATCATCATCTTCGTCCCACAATACCTGCCCCCTCGCAAAGTTGCCCATACCCATCTCTATCACAGCGTTGCAGCCCCCACCTGCCTGTATTTGTTTGACATATAATCCGCCACCAGATTGAAGAGCAAGCTGAACACAAACAACACAATACCCGTTGCGAATAGGGCGTAATAGTGATCCCCCCTGAAAGGGGCTTCCGCCATTTCCGCCGCGATGCTCGCAGGCATGGGCCTTACCGGATCAAACAACGACGTAGGGATCATGCCAGCACCCCCCGCAACCATGAGGACCACCATGGTCTCGCCGATCGCCCTGGACATACCCAAGATAACCGCCGTTGAGATGCCGGAGATGGATGCGGGAATGATCACGCGCCAGATCGTTTCCCAGTGGGTTGCACCCAAGGCCATTGAGGCCTCCTTGAGTTCCGTGGGGACACTGAAGATCGCATCTTCAGAGATGCTGCAGATGGTGGGTATGGACATAAAGCCCAGCATCAATGCGGCATTAAAGAGATTGAGGCCCGTGGCAAGATTGAACATCTCCTGGAGAAAAGGCGCCACAACCACCATGCCAAAAAAACCGATCACCACGGAAGGCAGGGCTGCCAAAAGCTCAACAACCGGCTTGACCCATTCCCGCAGCCGTGCTGATGCGACCTCAGCAAGATAGAGGGCGGTCATCACCCCCAAAGGAATAGAGATTGCTGACGCGACGGCCGTCACAGCCAGCGAGGCCACAATAAGCGGAAAGATTCCAAAATCCGGGGCATCGTCTGTGGGGTACCAGTATTTTCCGAAAATAAAATCACTCACGGAGACTTTGCTGAAAATGGGAAGGCCCTCCATAAAGAGGAACAATACAATGAGGGAGAGTGTGATGATTGAGGCAAGGGCCACAACAAGAAACAACAATCGAATCCATCGTTCAACCCGTCGCCGTTTCATCCCGCTTTCAGTTCTGTTCCGCATTTTCTTTTCTCTGTTCCCTCAGCCTCAGTTCATAACCACCCGTGATTTGCCCTTTGAGAACACGGGGCGCCCTCCAGACAAGAAGAGAGACGCCACTCCATGTTCTACGAACCTAACAGATTAATAAAGAGGCACATAACCTGATTTTGCTACGTATTTTTGGCCCTTTTCAGGGTGGATGACAAAGTTGATGAATTTGAGGACATCGCCCTTTGGCCAGCCTGCCGTAAACATGTAAAGGGGTCGACTGATAGGATATGTGCCACTCAGGGTTGTTTCCTCAGATCCCACGATACTGTTGACCTTAAGAGCCTTAACCCCCGGCGACAGATAGCCGAGGCCGATGTAACCCATGGCATTCTTGTTCCTTGCAACAGCCTGGACAACGGCCCCGTTAGAGGCCTGGAGAAGGGCGCCTGGAAAGACTCTCTCCTTTTCAAGCACCTTTTTGTGCCACACCTCATAGGTCCCGGAAGAGGTATCTCGGGAGATCACCACGACGGGCGCGTCCGGCCCACCAAGTTCCTTCCAGTTCTTAATCTGGCCCATGTAGATCCTCTTCAGATGCATCATGGAAATATTGCTCAGCGGATTGCTCGGGTGTACTACAGGAACAATGCAGTCATAGGCGACAGCGAAAGGCACGGGGTAGCTGCCTTTCTCCACCGCCAGTTTTACTTCCTTGCTCTTGATAAATCGCGAACTGTCCGCAATGTGGGTGGAACCGTCGATAAGGGCCTTAATACCATTTCCCGAGCCACCCCCCGAAATGGAGATTCTCACGTCCGGGTTCTGCTTCATATAGGCTTCAGCCACCTTTTGGGCTATGGGAAGAACCGTGGTGGACCCTTTAATGACAACATTTCCCGCCCAGACCAGACTGCCTGTAAAACATAAGGTCACTGCAATCGCTAGAACCAAAAAACTCTTTGATTTCATTTTTTTCCTCCTTTTACCTGAGTCGATAACGTAATCATCTATGGTTAGATTTTTGTTAGAATTGTGTGAGCTTATTGTTAATACGCATCTGCCATCACCCCCTTTCCCCTAATGGGCCGGTCCACAGGGTGTTCGTTACCCTAGATCGGATGACGGAGAACTTAAGAGGCGATTGTTAGATTTCCATTAGAGAAACATTAATTTTGGGTGAGATCATCGGATAGGGAGAGATCATGATCTTGGAAGGTGCAGGCTGAAAGTGCTGCCTTTACCGGGCTGACTATCAACAGAAACGTGGCCGTCATGCGCTTGCATAATGTGTTTGACGATGGCGAGACCCAATCCCGTTCCTCCCAGTTTCCGGCTTCTCGCCTTGTCCACCCGATAGAATCGCTCAAAAAGACGGCTGAGGTGCCTTTTTTCAATGCCACAGCCCTGGTCAACCACATTGATGATGACTTCGTGACCTTGAGTGCTGCCACTCACCGTGACCAAGCTTTCAGGATCACTGTACTTGACGGCGTTGTCGAGAAGGTTCACCACCGCCTGCTCGAGAAGAGCCGGGTTGATTCTTGCTTGCAAGTCCTCGTCACAAGAAAGGGCCAAGCGGATCTGCTTGGGCGCTGCTCTGGCCTGACAGACCTGAATCGCCGTGAGAAGCACTTCCCTGATTGGACCCTCTTCGAGAACAATCTCTTCTCTTTCCGCCTCCTGCTCGATTCTGGAGAGGCTGAGGAGATCCTCGATAATCGCCTCAAGACGGTCTGCATGCTTGCCGATGATATCTAGGAAACGCTCGGCATCCTTGGAATTACTTGCTGCACCCTCGCGGAGGGTTTCTACGAAGCCCTTGATGGCTGTAATGGGCGTTTTAATCTCATGGGATACATTGGCCACAAACTCCCGCCGGATATTCTCCAAGCGCCGCAGGCGCGTGACGTCGTTCAACACAATAAGAGCGCCCACACGATTCCCCTCCGCATCCCGTAAAACGGTGCCTAGCCCGTTTAAGATGCGCTCTTCTTCAGCATAAAGTACAATATCCTTTTCCACAGGCGACTCACTGGATAGCGCATCCTTTGCAAAACGCTGCAAGTCCGGGTGTCTTATGACCTCCTGGATGCTGCGATCCTGCACGCCTGAAGGATCACATCCAAAGATTCGAGCCGCCGCATCGTTCATGTTGATGATGCGCTCTTCCCTGTCCACCGCAATAACCCCTTCAACCATGCTGGAGAGCACCGCCTCGAGTTCATTTCGTTGCTCCGTGATGGTATTGACCCGCTCCTGGAGCTCTGCGGCCATCAGGTTCATGGTTTCAGAAAGACTCGCCAGTTCCTCCATGTCCGAGACCGGGAGCCTGCACTCAAAATCACCGCGGGCAAAACACTCGGCCCCCTTCTTGATCTCATCAATCGGACGCCTTATGCGATGCGAGACGATGAAACTGAGAAGGGCCGCAAATGCCGCGATAATGAGGCCGCTTAGGGCGATCTTGATCTGGATACGCCCTAGGGCATGCTCTATGTCATCGACCGGAATCGAGGTGCGCAGGACAGCGACCGTCCGGCTGTCCAATTGAAGGGGCACCGCCACATACATCATCCTCTTTTGAAGCGTCATGCTATACCTTATGGATGAACTCAAAATCCCTTGCAGCGCCCCCATGATTTCAGGCCGGTCCAGATGGTTATCCATTTTGGCTGGATCCTCATCAGAGTCGCCGATGACGGTGCCTTTCGGTAGGATGACAGTAATGCGTGTTGAGGCGGGCTTTCCTATTCTCTTGCAGAGGGAGTCAATCGCCGCTTGGTCCAGCGGTTTGAAATACTTAAGGATCTGAATCTCAAGGAGGCGGGCACGCGCTTCAAGATCACCTTTTACCTCTTTGAGAAAGAACTGCCTCAGAGATGTGGAGGCATACCACGTCACACCGACGAGAGAAACGATTGTGATGAGCAGGTATGAGAAAAAAAGCTGCCACAGCAATCGTTTCTTCTTTGCCACGCCTTACTCCTTGAAACGATACCCGATCCCCCGGACCGTCTCAATGTACTTTCCAGCATTTCCTAACTTTCTTCGCAGCCCCACAATCTGAACATCCACGGAGCGATCCGTAACAAAGTACTCATCCCCGCGTACCGCATCCACGATCTGAGACCGCGTGAAAACCCAACCCGCCTTTCTTGCCAGGAAATGGAGAATCCCAAACTCTGTGAAGGTCAGTTGAACCGGTTTGCCCTTGATCCGCACCTCATGACGGCCAGGGTGGATAACAAGGTCATGAATCGTGAGAATCGATTTCTCCTCAGGTTCCCCGCCCTCCCCCCTACGCAGAACCGCCCTCAATCGAGCCACCAGAATCTTCCGGCTGAACGGTTTGGTGATGTAGTCGTCAGCCCCAAGCTCCAGGCCAGCCACGACGTCAGCCTCCTCCCCTTTGGCCGTTAACATGACGATTGGAATGCTCTTGGTGTCGGGATCATTCTTCAGGCGCCTGGCGACCTCCAGGCCGTCTATACCCGGAAGCATGAGATCGAGCAAAATCAGGTCTGGAAAATCGGATCGGATCGACTTCAAAGCCTCTTCACCCGATGCCGCGCAAGCGACCTGATACCCCTCTTTCGAGAGATTGAATCGAAGCAATTCCAGGATGTCTTCCTCATCGTCGACGACAAGAACCTTCTCTCTAGCTGTCTTCATAGCTCAAGATCCTAACATTTGTGTCAAGCCCGCCCTGGCGCAATAGCACGTGCACGTCAATTGTCTCTCTACTATGAGGCAATGTGACCAGGCAAAATATCTCGGTTCGTGCCAGGTCTGGGCAGGGTTTTTGTCGGATTAGATATCGCCTTGAGGGGAATGGCCATCCTTGGCAAAAGCCTCGTCGGTTTGAGGCGGAGCTTCGCTGGACATACGCCTCACCATTGAACATCTATTTTTGGTAATTCCAATGTAATATGGGCACGTTAGCATTTCGTTAGGGTTGTGTAAAGATTTTGTTAGGGCAGCTCTCAGGGATGAGTAACCTGGTTTTTCCTCTTTATGGCTTCGCAATTGAGACAATTGGGAGGGCGTTCTCCCCTCAGACCGACAAGAAGGTTCTCAGCAGCGAGTCGGGCCATTTTGGTCCTTGTCTCCAGCGTCGCACTCCCCACATGAGGGAGAAGGGTAACATTGTCCAGCTCTTTCAGGCCGGGGGTAAGGTCCGGTTCATTTTCGTATACGTCCAATCCAGCGCCCGCGATTTTTCTTTGCTGGAGCGCCTCAAGGAGGGCCACTTCATCAATGACAGGCCCTCTGG
>JASFTV010000147.1:0-8339 GCA_050050615.1 Desulfobacteraceae bacterium | reverse complement strand
ATAGATATTACCCACTCCATGATCTCAACAAGTGGCAAAGATATCAAGCCATTTTTACGCAAACGTTCCTATTTTTTATCAAAATTAGCAGAAAGAATGAGTCCTTGAACGCTCTACAAAAACCGCGGCAGAGAGCCCCGTCCGGAAGGGCGGGGGGGTGAATGGCGAGGGGAGCTTCACCTCTGGTGTCGCGCAAATACCTCCAAAATTCTAACCGGACACTGGCGAAAATTCTTCAACATGAGAGGGGTTGGAAGGGATTCATGAAATGGGGTCATCCAAAGATGAGGTGTTTTGGGTGCAGACACGGTGGGCTGAAACAAGGGAATTCTATGAGGGGGCTCAAGATAGGAAGAACAATGCTGAAAAAGCAGAGCTCCCCTCGTTCAGAGAAAGGATGGCGTTGCTCATGTCCTTGACAAGGCACAAGCATCTCCACCCCAATGTTCTTCTAGGTTTTCTCCTTGAGCATCTCTTCTTTGAATTCTTTGAAGTACTTATCCCGCTCTACCCAGTCCGGTCCAAAGCGTTTGTTGAAGTAGCCGCCGAGTTTATCGAAGAACTTCTCCCAGACCGGCTTTCCGCCGCCCAAAACCACATCCTCGAGGAAATGGGTGAGCTCCGACATCTTGTCTTTGGGCAAGAAAGTGACAGCACCCAGTTTCATGGATTTCTTGAGGGCTTCAGGGGTCAAGGCATGAGCGGTAAGCATGACAGCAGGAAACCCTCTGTCAACGGCATCTTGCAGAAGGTCAAATCCATTGACGCCCATGATATCCAGAATGACAATATCGTAGGTGTAACTTGCAAGGTATTGCCTGGCGGTATCATAATCTTGAGCCTTGTCGACCATACACATGTCAAGCTCTTCTTCAACAGTGTCGAGAACGTCAGGCTCGTCATCGACTATCAGAACAGTCTTACCCTTTAAGGGGGAATCTGTACTCATTGCTGCCTTTGCCTCCTTTCTACAATCCTTGAGCGTTTTTCGTGCTACCCATATCAGAGATTCCTTTTTCAGTCAAAGCAAATAGTGTTTGAAAACGAATATGCTCCGTATGCTAAGGTGTCTTGCCCGACGCATCGTATGGTGAAGGGCAAAAGGGAGTAAGACAGCAAAGAGAGGCTAAAGTTCCTTGAGCAGGCGGTCCGGCAAGTCGTCAAACGAGCCGTTGGACATGATCAGGATGACATCCCCGGAACGGCTCTGAGTGATGATCTCCTCAAGCAGGAGATCTGTGTTAGGTAGGTAGAAGGCGGTAAGCCCCTTGTTCTTCAGGTCTTCTACAAGCTTGGGGGAAGAGAACCTCTTATCAGGGGGGATCTTTTCAGTCAAAGGGGGTTCGGGGATCATGATCAGGTCTGCACCGTCAAAGGAGGCGGCATATTCTTTCTGGAAGATGTTGCGCCGGCTGGAATTGGACCTCGGTTCAAAGACGGCGATAAGGCGACGCCCGTATTTCTCTTTCAAAGCCTGTATCGTCTCCCTGACGGAGGTGGGATGGTGGGCAAAATCATCGACAATCAGAACGCCACTTTTCTCCCCTTTTGTTTCCTGCCTTCGCTTCACCCCCTGGAAACTCTCAAGCGCTTTTTGCAGAGTTTTTGGGTCCAGTTTTAGGTAATCAGACAAAACAACAGCGGATAGGAGGTTGGAAATGTTGTGGCGGCCGTAAAGGGGGGTGCTTAGCTCCATCTCTTTTCCGCCCTTCTTGTATACCTTAAGGCGGGTATAGTCCTCATCAACCCTGATATCAGTGGCCCTGAAGTCCGCCTTCGCGCTGAGACCGTAGGTTACGACAGGGCATTTGGCCCTCTCGGATTCAGCAATCACGACAGGATCATCGCCGTTTGCGATAAGAAGGCCGTGCGTGGGTACAAGGTTGATCAGTTTCCGGAAACTATCGACCACATGCTCAAGGTCCCTGTAGATGTCCGCATGATCGAATTCTATGCTGGTGAGTAGAGCCACCCACGGGGAATAGTGTAAGAATTTTGGACTCTTATCAAAAAAGGCGACATCGTATTCATCGCCTTCTACGACGAAGTAGGGTCCCTTCCCCATTTTAAGACCAGCCTGGAAATTGTTGGGAATGCCCCCTATCATGAAACTGGGGTCCAGGCCGGCATTTTCGAGAATCCAGGAAGCCAGGGCGGAGGTGGTGGTCTTGCCATGGGTGCCGGAAATCACGATGGACCGCTTCCCTTTCATGACAAAGGTTCTGAGAGCCTGTGGCATGGACAGGTAAGGAATATGGAGGCGTGAAAGCTCGATAGCCTCAGGATTATGCCTCGTGATCACGTTGCCCACGATGACCAAGTCGGGTACAGGGTTGAGATTCTTGGGTTCGTAACCTTCAAGAACTGGAATAGATAACCGCTCAAGAAAATGGCTCATGGGGGGATAAATATTGTGATCAGAGCCAGTTACGCTGTATCCCTCTTGCTTTAACATCCCCGCCAGGGAGGCCATGCCGGTGCCGCAGATTCCCATGAGGTGAATATGATGTAAATTTGGCGGGACTGTATTGAGCGCGGGGGATAACAGGGGTGGGGGGTTGGTCGTCTGATTTTGATTATTCATTATAAGAAAATTATTGTTATTTCTGCAATTAGGTGTTAGAAGGATAAATTCTGGATTTCGGCCCGAAGGAGATCAGTCATGCCCAAGGTGTGTGAAATTTGTGGAAAAAGACCCACTACAGGATATAACGTAAGCCACGCTCACAACAAAACCAAAAAGCGTTGGTACCCGAATCTTCAAAAAGTGAGAACCATCAGAAACGGCCGGACGGTAAGACTCAAAGTTTGCACCAGTTGCATTAGGTCCGGCTTTGTCATGAAGGCCTAGTCATATTCTTTCCACCAGCAAAACATCCTTCACTTTTTTGATGGCCCCCAGAATATCCTGGAGCTGCTTGTAGTTTTCCACCTCTATGGTGAAAAGGGCGATCCCTTTTCTGTCTATGGTCGTCTGCACTTGTGCCTGCAAAATATTGGCATTTTTGTCAGCCATGATTGCGCTGATATCCGCCAAGACACCTTTTTTGTCGCCCGAAATGACCCTTAATTTGGCCACATAGAGGTCGTGATCGGAGGGCTCCCATAACACTTCCACCACCCGTTCCGGTTCAGCTTCAAGGATGTGCCGGCAGTTGTATTTATGGATGGTCACCCCTCGCCCCCGAGTTATGAACCCTGCCACATGCTCACCCGGCACAGGGTGGCAACAGTTGGCAAAGCGAACCAGCATATCTTCCAGGCCTCTCACCTTGATTCCACGGGTACTCTTTTTCCGCTTGATCCGGGAGACCATCTTGCTGACCAGACTTGTGGGGACATCCTCTTCAATGCCCAGCTTAGGCTTTAGGCGACCGATGATCTGCTTGGCAGACACCCTGCCAAACCCCAAGTTGGCGAGCAGATCTTCAACCGAATGAAAGGAAAGATCTTTGGCCACAGCAGAGATCTGTTCGCTTTTCATGATGTTGGACAGATTGATGCGAGATTGCTCAAGGGTCTTTTCCAGGAGTTCCTTGCCAAGATTGATGCTCTGATCCCTCTCTTGCCTCATGATCCACTGCCTGATCTTGGTCTTGGCACGCGGTGTTTTGACAAATTCAAGCCAGTCATTGCTTGGGTGGTGTTTCTTCGATGTGATGATTTCCACGGTGTCGCCATTCTTGAGCTGGTATCGGAGGGGAACCATTCTGCCGTTCACCTTGGCCCCAATACATCTGTTTCCAATCTCGGAGTGGATGCTGTAAGCGAAATCGACCGGCGTGGCTCCTTTTGGGAATTCTTTTACCTCCCCTTTAGGCGTAAATACATAGACCTCGTTAGGAAAGAGGTCCATGCGCACAGTCTCCATGAACTCCTTGGGATCCTGTAGGCTTTTCTGCCATTCCAGAAGCCGTCTCAGCCATGTGAACTGTTTTTCATCGGTCTTGCTCGCTATGAGGCCTTCTTTGTATTTCCAGTGCGATGCAATCCCTTCCTCAGAGACTTTGTCCATCTCCCATGTTCGGATCTGGATCTCCATCCTTCGACCTAAAGGGCCAATGACCGAGGTGTGAAGGGACTGGTACATGTTCGCCTTGGGCAGAGATATGTAGTCTTTGAATCTTCCGGGAACAGGTTTCCATGTGGCATGGATAAGGCCCAGCACCTCATAACATTCCTTTAGAGATTTCACGATCACGCGGAAGGCAAGAATATCGTACACTTGATTCGGACTGAGTTTTTGATCTTTCATCTTCGTATAGATGCTATAGAGATGCTTGTGCCTTCCCCTGATGGTCGCTTCTATATTGGATTGTTTCAGCTTCTGAGAGAGTAATTCTTTGACCTCTTCGATAAACTTTTCCCTGTTTTCTCGCCTTTCGGTCAATTCTGTTTTTATCTTTTCATAGATCTCGTGCTCCAGATAGTAGAGGCAGAGATCTTCCAGCGTAGATTTCAACCAATATATGCCCATTCTTCCAGCCAGAGGGGCGTATATATCCAGGGTCTCTCTCGCAGTCAGCCGTTGTTTTTCCGGAGCCTGGTAGCCCAGGGTTTGCATGTTATGCAATCTATCGGCCAGCTTGACAATGATCACCCGGATATCCGTGGCCATGGCCAGGATCATTTTTCGCATGTTTTCTGCCTGGTGCTCTTCGGTGGTGCTGAACTGCATCTTGCTGATTTTCGTGACACCATCAACAATATTGGCCGTTTCCTTGCCGAAAAGGCGTCCTATTTCAGAGAGCTCCGCCACCGTATCTTCAATGGTATCATGGAGGAGCCCGGCGACAACGCTGATCACATCCATTTTCATCTGAGTGAGGATGTGAGCGACCTCTAGCGGGTGGGAGAGATAGGGTTCCCCGGAAAGGCGGACTTGGCCTTGATGAACTTTGGCAGAATAGACATAAGCCTTTTCCACAAGGTTTATGTCCGCCTTTGGGTGGTAGCTGAGGATCTGAGAGGTAATGTCATTTAATCGAATCATAGAGTTCTTTGACTTTATCCATGATAACTTTGGGTGCATCTTGGACCGCAATAGCGGTGCTCTCCGATTCCGAACGTAATTTGATCTCTGCCTGCCCGTTTTTGAGGCTTCTCGCCCCTATGGTCACACGGACCGGTGTACCCAGAAGATCTGTATCTTTGAATTTAATGCCCCCTCTTACATCTCTGTCATCAATCAAAACATCGAGGCCATGATCCAACAGTGTCGTGTATATTTCTTCTGAGGCTTGGACAACGTCTCTCTCATGCATCTGCAGGGGAAGGACGACCACTTCAAAGGGTGCAATGGATATTGGGAACATGATGCCGTCTTCATCGTGATTCTGCTCTATGGCGGCAGCGACTGTTCTGCCGACGCCGATACCATAGCAACCCATAAAGATGATCCTTTCTTCGCCATGCTCATCGAGATAGAGGCCTCCCATCGCCTCACTGTACTTGGTTCCCAGTTTAAACACATGTCCGACTTCGATACCCCTTCCGAAACGGAGTTGTCCACCACATCTGGGGCATGAATCTTGCTCGGTGATGAGGCGCAAATCAGCAAATTCATTGACACGGAAATCTCTTTCCGTGTTCACATTTCTTAAATGTAGATCAACCTTGTTGCCACCTGTGATAAAATTCGTCATGCTTTTGATGGCGTGATCTGCGATCATCTTTATCTTCAGGCCCACAGGGCCGGCAAAACCCATGGGTGCGCCGGTGACCCTGGCCACGAGTTCAGGATCGGCCAATTCCAGTTGCTCTGCCTCTAGAAGGTTCTTTAGTTTGGTCTGGTTCACCTCGTGGTCCCCTCGTATAAGGGCAGCAACAGCGTCGCCGTCTGAGCTGAATATCAGCGTCTTAATGATCTGATCGGCTGACACAGACAAAAAGGATGTGAGTTCATCAATCGTTCTTATGTCGGGCGTCTCAACCTCTTCAAGGACTTTCATATCCTTCGCTCTAGGTGCGGTTCGATCCCCATTCCCCCTGACCTCCGCCTTTTCAAGGTTTGCGGCGTATGAACACTTGAGGCAGTTGACGATCTCATCCTCGCCGGTATGGGCCAGGACCATGAATTCATGGGAAAAGCTGCCGCCAATACTTCCCGTATCCGCTTCAACAGCCCGAAATTTGAGACCGCATCTGCGAAATATTCGAGCGTAGGTGTCGTACATGATCTCATAGCTTTTGTCTGCTGCACTCTCGTCAACATCAAAAGTGTACGCATCCTTCATAACAAATTCCCGACAGCGCATCACGCCGAATCTGGGCCTAATTTCATCTCTGAATTTTGTCTGGATCTGGTATACGTTGAGCGGCATCCGTTTATAGGACTGGATTTCCCTGCGCATCAGATCGGTGACGACTTCCTCATGGGTGGGGCCCATGCAAGCGTCACGATTGTGGCGGTCCTTGAATCTCAAAAGCTCGCGGCCATAGGCTTCCCACCGGCCGCTTTCCTGCCACAGTTCCGCAGGCTGGACCGCCGGCATGAGTATCTCTATGGCACCAGATCGATTCATCTCCTCACGGATGATATTTTCTACTTTTCTCATGGCTCTAAGCCCGGCTGGGAGATAGGTATAGATGCCAGAGGTCAATTTTCGGATCAGGCCTGCCCGGAGCATCAATTTGTGGCTGATAACCTCCGCCTCAGCAGGTGTCTCTTTGTAAGTGGGGATAAAATACTTTGAATAGCGCATAGAAAAACCTAGAAATCTACCCGTTGTCTTGTTTTTGTTTAACGCCCAAAATCTATTTGCCTATGACGGACTTGGAGCAATGGCGTACCGGGGCTGTAAATTCAATCTTAAAATGTCTTTCTCCTGGAGTTTCCATGACGCCATCACTCCATTGCAACCAGTTTTCTTACCTCTTCAACCAGCACCTTGGCCAGTTCTTGTTCAGGGATTTTCCTTACAAGTTTTCCCTTCTTAAAAAGGACACCCTGTCCTCGACCGCCGGCAATACCGATATCTGCCTCCCTGGCTTCCCCGGGCCCATTCACGACACACCCCATCACGGCAACTCTGGGAGAAGCGATTATTCCGGAAAGCGCTCTTTCCACTTTGTTGACAACGCCTAGAAGATCGATCTCGCATCGGCCGCAGGTGGGGCAGGATATGATCTCAGGGCCCCGATGTCTAAGATTAAGGGCCCGCAAAATTTCGTAGGCGGCCTTCACCTCTTCCACAGGGCTTCTTGAGAGAGAAACTCGCAATGTATCACCGATGCCTTTGTAAAGAAGTATCCCGATCCCTATGGCATTTTTGACCGTTCCTGAGATGAGGGTTCCTGCTTCTGTGACCCCGAGATGTAAAGGATAGTCCACGCTCTGGCTCAATCGCTCATAGGCTGATATGGTATTCAGAACGTTGGAGGATTTCAGGGACACCTTCATCTGGTCAAAGCCGAGATCTTCGAAGAGCCGGATATGTTCCAGAGCGCTCTCCACCATCGCTTCAGGCGTAGGACGGCCGTGTTTGTTAAGAATTTTCTTGTGAAGCGAGCCGGCGTTGACCCCTACCCTTATGGGAATATTTCTGGCTTTGGCTTCCCTGATCACCTTTTCGACCGCTTTGCGCCCGCCGATATTCCCTGGATTGATTCTAAGGCCGTCCGCCCCGGCCTTTAGAGCCGCAATGGCCAGGCGGTGGTCAAAGTGTATATCGGCAATCAGGGGAGGGCTAACTTTCGCCTTGATTTCTCTGAGCGCTTCGGCCGCCTCCTGATCCGGAATGGCGATGCGAACGATCTCACAGCCGGCCTTAAAGAGTTGCCGGACTTGCCTGACTGTTGAAGGGATGTCCCGCGTGTCTGTATTGGTCATGGACTGCACCGCTATGGGGGATCCTCCACCGATCGGAACGTCTCCCACGCGGATTAAGCGGGTCTTTTTTCTTGTCAAATTTTCACCCATTCCCGTCTACTTTTGTGGTTGAGCTAAGAAAATACGATTTCTCTCTTTATTTATAATATTTTAGGGACCTTTTAAGCAAGTTGCTTTTGGGCAGTTTGCGAATAAACAAGATTTTCGGTCCGTAGGACACCCCTGCGAGGGGGCGGGATTCAGGCCAGCGGAAAGGAGGGAACGTAAGAATTTGCGTTCTAGAGGATATTTGATGAGGTGAGGGCATTATGGGCTCAAAAAGAGATCCTGACTCACTGCTGTCCAAAATAGATCGAAAACAGGCTTCTAAACGAGACGAGCTAAATGCCTGTATTTACAAAATGCCCTGCGTTGCCGAAAATTCAGGTTCCCATGAGCACCGGGCCGCGAGCCATGGAGGTCTCTTTTCAAAAACGAAGGGCATCGCAGAAGGGTCATGCAAAAAGGG
>JASFTV010000146.1:0-8371 GCA_050050615.1 Desulfobacteraceae bacterium | reverse complement strand
CTGGAAGATCATCTCTGAAATATGCTCTAGAGCTGGGCACCCTCTCAATTACGAAAGTTCAATGGAGATCTTAGAGGAGATAAACAGGGTGACGCCCTCTTACGGAGGGATCACGCATAACCGCTTGCAAGGATCTTGGGGTCTATCATGGCCTTGTCCGGATGAAAATCATCCTGGTACGCCCTTTTTGCACAAAGATCGATTCACCCGAGGACTGGGCTTCTTTGATGCCAAAGAGTACATACCACCCGCAGAGATCCCGGATGATGAATATCCATTTACGCTCACAACCGGAAGGGTTGGCTTTCAGTTTCACACCGGAACGATGACCAGGAAAGACGCCATTCTTGAAAGGGAGGCACCTAAAGCCGTTTTAGAGATGAATCCCGGAGACGCCCGACGCTTGAGAGTGATTGACGGGAGCATGGTGGCTGTAGAGTCCAGACGCGGTGAAATTCATTTGCCCGTACAGATAACCCCTATTGTTCCTGAAGGCGTTGTTTTCAGTACCTTTCATTACAGTGAGAGGAATATCAATGAGCTGACCATTGATGCTCTTGATCCCGTGGCCAAGATACCTGAGCTTAAGAACTGTGCTGTCAGTATAAGGAGGATCTAGTGAAGAGATTAAGAAAGGATAATGTGCCTGCCTTTCTCAGGGCGATGAACAGGGTCGCAACGGTCTATTGCCCGGAGTGGTTGGATGACCGAGATCTGATGCTTGTGCCACTCGGAGAGGGTGAATTCAAGGGTGATATCGGCAAAACTACGAACGCGGCCAAGACGGTTTTGTTCCCACAGACAGAAGAGATCATCTCTTTTAGAGCGGACCGGATTTCGAAAATTACGGATGCTACAACAACACTCGTCTTCGGGCTCAGACCCTGTGAAGTGAAAGCGATTCAATTTACGGACAGATTCATGTTCCGGGACAAAATGGCCGATCCCAATTATGTGGCGAAACGGCAAAAAATGACCACTGTCGCTGTGGCCTGCCATGAACCGCCGAGTGAGACCTGTTTCTGTATTGATACCGGGGCAGCGCCTTATCTTGAAAGCGGATATGACCTCCAATTGTATGATGCCAGCGATGGCTATATTGCGATTGCTGACACCAAACAGGGAGAAGAGCTTCTTCAAAACCGCCATTTTGAACAGGCAACCCAGAAGGATAAAGAGACGGTTGAAGCCATAAAGAAAAACTCTTTGCTCTCGCAGAAGAACATGCCGGGCTTCAAGAAGGCGATTGAGGTCTTGAAAGAAGACAAAGCTGATCAAGCCTTCTGGGAAAGACTGGCGGACAGATGCATAAACTGTGGGGGCTGCGTGTATGTCTGCCCGACATGTACCTGTTTCAATGTTTATGAGCGCCCCTCCGAAGGCGGGTACACAAGGTGCCGCACCTGGGATGCATGCCTGCATGCGGGTTTTACCAGGGAAACAAGCGGCCATAATCCCAGGCCAACTCAGGGTTCCAGACTAGCCAGAAGACATGAGCACAAACTCAAGTTCGACGTGATCAACTACAACGAATCTGGATGCGTCGGGTGCGGCCGATGTTCCGATGCATGCCCTGTAGGGCTCGGGACGATTGAAATTGTCCAAGAATTGAACAGACTCTGATATCGGTTCGTCCTTTTGCAGTGATGCACGCCGCCAAGTTCTCGGCACATTTAGGAGTAAGAAGGTTTTTTACCAAATTAATAACACAGGGGGTGCTTTATGAACGAGAAAGGGAAGAAGGTATTGATTATTGATGACGACCCCGATTTTGTGAAAACCACAGGCATCGTCTTGAAATCCGCAGGGTATGAGGTCGTGGAGGCCTTCAGTGGAAAAGAGGGGCTTGAAAAATCCAAATCAGATAATCCTGACCTTTATATTATTGATTTGATGATGGAAACTTACAGCGAAGGATCCAACGTCGTCAAGGCTCTCGTTGAGGATGAGCAGACCAAAGACAAGCCAAGAATCATGATTACCGCCGTTGATCTCAAGGGGCCTTTTGAAGCCTATCCGCAGGATGAATGGTTAGCCTGCGATACCCTGATCCAGAAGCCTGTTTCTCCGGAGCAACTTCTGAGAACCGTGGAGAGGGCTCTGAAAGGAAAATAGTTTTTTTGGTAGGCCTTACCCTCTTTCTATTTTCGGGGGACCTCGCTGATAAGTCTTATTAGCCCTTGAATAGGCTGAAATAACTTGATAAAATGTTTTCCAGGTGTCTTCCTTTGTAACATTTTATTTTTTTGACGTATTACTGATTGCATTGGTCGTGATTTCTGCAAGGACGGAAATGATACCTTCCTTTAATGATGAATGGTTTGCCCAATCAGAAGGTCGCCTTCAAGGCGCGGTTTGATATGGTCGAGAGCAAAGAGAGCAGGCACAAGTTCAGGGTGATTCAGGGAGGTCTTACCGACGAAATCTCTCTTGGGCCCCTGCGCCTCGTTGCGGCACCGAAACATGCCCCACCCTTCAAGGTCGAGGCGTTCGCTTTCGAGGAGGACACCTTTCTGGTCTTGAGCACTAATACCCGGGTGCGGGATCCCAAAGCCCGTCTCCCCCGCATTATGACCCGTCTCATTGACATGCAACCAGAAATACCGGGAACCGTTCTGGTCAGGGGCAAGCGTCCTTTAAGATTTCTTGCGATCGTTCATGACCTCAACCAGGAGCCAACATGGAAGGAAGAATGGATTGAGCGTGCGCTAGACGGCCTCTTTCAGGAGGCTGAAAACCGGGAGCTTCACGCCATCGCTATCCCGCTGCTTGGCACCCGCCACGGCTCTTTGGAAAAAGCCCGTTTTGTAGTATTGCTTCAAAGAGCGCTTGAACGAATGTCCTTCAACCACCTCAAAAGGTTGTGGCTCATTGTGCCCGTGGGCACCGCTCGCGATATTGTCGGGATTCTTGGATCCGAATATCAGCAACAAGAGAAAGCCGTTACCTAGGATTGTGTATCACAAATAACTTGACGTATTTCAATATTGTGATTCGGATAGATTATTCGTGATACAACACACTAACTCCCCTTTTTCCGCCAGGGAAAATGGGCGAGTTTCTCATCCCCGCAGCAAAAGCGTCGATGGATGCGGCGTGCTTCCCGTTCACCGGAGAGGAGCGCGCCGTGAACCGTGCCGAAGTGCTCCTCATGTGTGGCCTCACCTGCGAAAAAGAGGCGATCTGAGACCGGTTTTGTAAGCTGCCTTCTGTCTTCCCCGCTGCTGCCTACCGCACAATAAGAATAGCTCCCCTGAGACCAGGGATCTGAGAGCCAACGGGTGAGGAGATAGCCTTCAGGAAGGGGAAGGCTGGAAGCAAACATTCCATCTAACGTGGAAAGCGCCCGCTCGCAGATCTCATTATCTGGGCTGCTTCGGTCCAGCTGTGCTGCCGTCTCTCCACTGGCAAAGCCGATGAGAAGGGGATATCCCGTGGCTGACGAAAAATCAGCCCATAGAGTGAAAATTCCCCTCTCCCTGGGATGGGTCGGAAGCGTGGTCAATCTTTCATGTCCCAAGGGTAGGAATCTTGTGGGAAAGCGGAGAGCGAGTTTATTCAAAACCCCGCCATAACCGATGCGGCTTAACGCCTCTTGTTTGGTGGGACTGAGGGGAGGATCAAAGGTGACGGCCCCGGACCTTAAAGGGCCCACGGGAAGCGTCAACACGGCTAGATCGCCTGAAAGGGTACCACCTTTATGAACAATCTTCACACCCCTTGAGCCGTAAGTAATCTTTTCAACAGCCCGACCCAGACCGATCTCCAACCCCTCGGCTGCATCATCAATCAGGAGTTTGAATCCACCCGAGGGTACCGCATTGGTTTGCCAATATTCAGGCACCTCCTGCTCAAGGATACCGAGTTCATACGCAGGGGCACCCTCAATAGCTTCCACAAGACCCAAGTACCACCAGAGTACCCGTCGGTCGTATTCCCCCAGCCGGGGATCCACACAAACTGGATCCAGCGCCTCAGTGATGGAAACGTCTTCAGGATTTCCACCGCGCATCTTTTGCGTCCACAAAGGAAGAAACGTCCGGATATATGCATAAGCGGCCCGAGCAATGCCGCGTCGTGCCCTCCAAAGGCCGAGAGAGAGCCGGTAGATTTTGCCCTGCTCACAAATCCAGGTGTTTCCCTTGGGAATGCGGCGCAAGCCTATGCCGCGGGATCGGCACCAGAGCGTCAAAGGGTTCTGTTGAACGCCGTGGATCCAGGATGCTCCGAGATCGCAGGGAACCCCCAGGCGAGTATCGGTCCAGATTCGACCGCCCAAACGCTCCCGCGCTTCCACGACCTGCACCGGAAACCCCGTGTCCCTCAGAACGCGAGCGGTCACAAGGCCTGACATCCCGGCCCCTACGACCACTACTCGAGGTAGCGATTTTTCAGAGACATGCTCAGGCCCGTGAAGGGACCATCTTTCCTTGACAGGGGCTGTGTGGACGAGTTCTTGGGGTTCCATCTTTATGGATCCATAGGCTTTGTTTCTCACACCTCACCTTAGGCGCTCCCCCGTCTAAAGGACGCGGGTATTCGGGTGAAGGGGAGTAAAGCTGGGCACTGAACCCGAGTCCTGGATTGAGGGTCATCATCCTTTGCGAATTTGGTAGAATCGCCCTTCTTTGTGTAGCATAATTGAAAAACAAAACGTAGCGGAAAGACGTAAGGGAGATTTCAATGACGGACTCCGACGAATTGCTGCGGCAGGCTCCAGAGGCCTACGAAGGAAAATATAAGGCTGAGATCCAAGCGCTTCTGGGCCTCTCCACTGCTGAAATTACGCGCATCAGGCGCCACCCAACCGATCCTGAATTCTTGGAAGCGCTGATTGCAGTGGTCATGGAGGCTTCACGCCAAAACCTCTCAGAGGAAGCGCTGAAGGTTCGAATTGAGAAACTGGGTCAGGAAGGGATCCAAATTGCAAAGCTCGTTCCCGGGCTTGCCCGTCTACAAAAACCGCGGCAGAGAAACCCGTCCGCAAGGGCGGGGGTGAATGCCGCGTCGTTTTTTCTGGGGGCGCAGGGGGCTTGCCCCCGCGGTTTTTAAGACGCGAAATGGGTTGAACCCATTCCGCTCTGAAAAGTCATTAATTATTCTCCAGACGACGTCCCATGCAAAGATTAGGTCGATCGTAATGAATTCCCGAACCCATGCCCCCTGATGCTGGACTCAATGCGCCCTCTTCCGGTCTTCCCAGGTATTCCTCCGCCCATATCCGGTCAGCAAAGAGGCCATAAGCCCGGGCATAACGATCCATTTCCTCAGACTTAATCGTGTAAATCTCTTCTGCCCCGGGGTGCGTGAAGGAGGGGGCATTCTTTCGGATAACATCCCGCATGATATGAGGATTGTCAATGATCATACATGGTCTAAGATGGTTGGAGTTATGGGGTTGCCGGGACCTTATATCCCTGAAAAGCTTGCTGTTCAGGGCCTGGACCAAGGATGTGTCATGAATATTGTCCACAGCGATATGGGTATAAACGCATGGCTCTAAATCACCCCTGGCGTTGATATGAAAGTATTTCCTGCCGGCCGCAATGCACCCATCCACATAGGGACCATCATTCCAGAAATCGAGAATGAAAATTGGTTTCGTGTTTCTTGTGGTGATGACCCTACGCCTCAAGAGGTCACGCTGTTCCGGTGTGACCATCAGTGAAAAATCTGCTTTGCCGTTCACGGGTATGTAGAGGAAATACATCTGTGCCACAGAACCCAGGCTGATCATCTTATCGATAAACGCCTCAGAGGTGACAATCTCAACATTCTGACGGGTGACTGTAGCGGATGAGCCGATAATGAGCCCTACCTCATTGAGATGCTCAAAGGCCTGCATAATGCTCCTGTAGACGCCCTTACCCCGCCAGCCATCCGTCTCCTTCTCGTCCCCTTCAATGCTCAAAACGACCGCAACATTCCCCAGGTCAGCCAGTCTTTGGGCCCTTTCCCGGGTAACCAGGGTGCCATTTGTATAAATCTGAAAAAAGATATCGGGATGGTTCTCTATGATCGTGAAAAGGTGTGGATAAATCATGGGCTCACCGCCCAGAATGGTCACAAAGTAGATGCCTAACTCTTCACACTCGCTGAGCACCTTGTCAGCCACTTCCAAAGAAAGCTCTGACTTCGTGCCGTAGCCCAGGGTATAACACCCGAGGCACCGCAGGTTGCACTTCCAGGTGGGGCTCAAAATAAGAATGAAGGGGGGCCGAAAACCGTGCTTTTCTTCCCAGTAATCCCGTTTACGTCCACCCACGAACCAGGCATGGAGAAAAAGAGAGTGGAAAATTCGCCGCCGGTTCTCTTCAGAAAGCGTGGTCATAACCCGGCTGAACAGCTGTCGGGCGGGATGATCTTCCTTTTCTATAAAAAAGCGAACCTTCCGAATGGCCTCCCTGACCACCGGATCCCGTGTCAGCTTTTCTCCCCAGTGGGTCAGCTGAACAAACCGCTCCTCAGAGACCATGCTTAATAGATCTACGACTTTAGAGGCGCTGTAATAAAATCCCCGATCCCTAAGGCTTTCCCAGCGTTCCATCATAACACCCCCTTTCAAAGTTCACCATTTCTCCACAGCTTCGCGGGAGCATTTTTGGTGAGGGATCTATAAGGGAAGAAAAACGAAGTGATCGATCGCATATGAGGCAGGATTGGGGAAATGCAATAGAAACCACCGCTAGCTCCCCTGTAATCAGAACAGGCTGCAAGCAAGCCTTTGATTCGGGCGGCTTGAGCTTTTAGCCGATAACCAACACACCCGACCTTCCTGGAATATCTCCTCCAGAAAAAAAGTGAAGGCTCGCATCATCCATTAGGCCGGATATCCCCTTGCGGTCTGTTTCTTGAGTCCTTATCCCCAAGCAGGGATACAGGGCAAAAATTCTACTCCCTAACTGGGTTTTTAGCAAAAAAAAGGTAACCGGTGCAAGAAAAAAGCGGATCAGGGCGCCCGTTGAGCGCCTCAAAATCCAACCCCTCTTTTTTGCCTTCCACGCGATAATCCTGTTTTGGCGCTCAAGAACTGTGGTGTCCGCTCCTCTGTTGACAGTCTCTTCCTATTGAGTCATATTGAGTATTCATGATGGGTTGATTCATCTTTCCGTCCAGATGGCCGCAGGAGCCCGTAACATGTTGACTTTCTTGGCAATGCCTTTGTCCGGGCAAAAGGCGGGGGCTGACCATAGGGGGTGCGGTGCCCTGTGCTGCTACTTTATAGGCGTCACCAAGGCGCTTGATCTGTTTCCTCTTTCCTCCTGCCCATCGATAGCACCACCCTACACCCGTCCGAGGTCTATTGATTGTCGAAATGCGATACGAGATTATAACCAACCCTGTCTCAGGCAAAATGAGCGCAGATCAGAAGCGCTCGGCCCTAGCCAGGGCCGCAAAGATTCTGGGTGCTGAGATACACGGATTGGACACCCACACTGCGGACGATTTTGTTCGATGTGCACGAGAGCTAACTCGTCGCTGTGACGTGCTCGTGGCCGCTGGTGGCGACGGCACGCTTTCAGATGTCATTAATGCAATCGATACAGCCCAGACACCCATCGCCTATCTTCCTCTGGGCACGGGGAACGCCGTCCGTCACGCTTTCAATTACAAGGGGGGGCTCGGTGATATCGCCACACGCATTAGGGAAGGGAAAATACTTGAATATGATTTGATTCAGTGTGATGAGAAGAGATTTGCTTTCACGGCCTCTGTAGGATTCGAAGGCACGGTGATTCAGCTTCGAGACTCATACCTCGCTGAAGGCATTACTGGTCTCAGAGCCTATTTAAAAGCCCTGTTTGAAGCCTACTTTAGAGTCTATAAGCGGACAGCGGCGAACATTACCGTAGATGGAGAAACGTTGGAAGTGAAGAATCTGTTGAGCCTTATCGTGGTCAAGCAACCTTATTATGGTTACGGAATGAAAGTAGTGCCAAGGGCCAGGTTCGACGACCAACAATTGCATGTCTTATCCGTCAATTCAGGGCTTTTTGTGTCTCTCGTAGGGGCCGCAGCGGCATTCACCATTGGTAACCGAATCGGCCAATATCTATCCGGTCGTCATGTGAGTGTAACCTTAAGACAACCGCTCTCAGTGCAAATCGATGGAAACCCTGGCTGGGTATCTGAAACCTTTGCCTTCAATGTTCTCCCGAAGAAGTTGAAGATAAAATGCTAAGCAGTCCAATGCTTCATGACATATCTCCGCGTATTCTGCGGGCTCGAGCGACCCTGAGCCCTGAGCTTGTCGAAGGGTCGAAGGGGAGCGGGCGAAAAAATGCCCAGACAACCCCTTGACTAGCTAGCTGCATAAAAAACCGTCACTATTCTGGCACGTCATTGCGAGCGGAGCGAAGCAATCTCCAGG
>JASFTV010000145.1:0-8376 GCA_050050615.1 Desulfobacteraceae bacterium | reverse complement strand
AATCCTTTTGGGAGGGGTTGTTGTGAAGACCCTTATCGAGAAAGATGGTACGCTTCTTGAGATCTATCAGACCAGGATGGATAAGGGAGGCAAACCTATAGACCTGGATAGATCTGAAGGTCGTTTTCTGGCATACTACAAGGGGTTTCTGGATAACGAGATCTGGCGTAAAGGCCGCAAGGTGACTGTTGCCTGTACGTTGGAAGGGGGGAAGACCAGGAAGCTAGGGGATATCGATTATCGATATCCTTATCTTAGAGTTCGGGAAATCCACCTTTGGAAAGAAGACTCGTATACGCATGAGCCATACCCCTGGGGTCCATGGAATCCCTGGTGGGACCCTTTGTGGCATCCATACCGGTACCGGCACCCTCCCCATTGGTACCCCCATCGATAACGAAGCAGCAACGCGGCTATTTTCCAACGGAATGTGGGTCAGCTGAGCCTTCAGGCATGGGCAACGGCGTCTATTTCCACCCGAATTCCAAATGGAAGCTTGCCCGCCTGAATACATGTCCTCGCCGGGAGGTCTCCACGGAAATATCTCTGATAGACCTCATTGAAGCGACCGTACTCCCGAATATCAAGCAAGTAAACGGTGACTTGTAAAACCTTATCCAGAGACGATCCGGCCTCCTCAACAATGATGCGAAGATTTTCCAACGCCAATGCCGCCTCTTCCTCTATCGTACCAAGGGTGACTTGATTCGTCTCAGGATGGATCGCTCCCTGGCCTGAAACATAAATGATTCCGTTATGGATGATGGCCTGGGAGTACGGCCCTCCCAGAATCGCCGCCTTATCTGTCTGAAAAGCCTTTTTCTCAGCCATGATTCCCCTCCCTTGGATTTTCGCCGATCAGACGATAAAACCGATCCCAATATGCACGATGAATTCCTTTGAATGCTCCCTCTGCCGCACGACTGGTGGTGTAAACCAAGGAGTACAGGGTTGGAACGACAACCAGTGTAAGAACAGTGGCCATTGCCAGTCCGAAGATCACGGCGATTGCCATGGCACTCCACCATTGGCTCGATTCGCTGGCGGTGCTCAATGCCATTTTGTGGAAATCGTAAGCAATCCCTGTAACCATTGGCAGCAGACCGAGTATGGTGGTCACGGCGGTCAGTAGGACCGGTCGCAACCGAGTGCAACCGGCAGCGATGATCGCTTCCCGCGCTTCCATGCCTCTTTGGCGAAGTCTGTTGGTGTAGTCAATGAGAACGATCGCATTGTTCACCACCACCCCTGCCAGGGAGATGACCCCGACCCCTGTCATGATAATGCCAAAAGACATATTCATGAAGGCCAGACCGGCAAAGACCCCGCCAAGGCAGAGAATCACCGAAGTCATGATAATCAGCGGTTGGGAGACCGAGTTGAACTGGGTCACCAATATGAGAATAATGAGAAAGAGCGCGGCGCCGAATGCTTTGGACAGGAAATCCTGGGCTTGCTGCTGCTCTTCGAACTCCCCTGTAAAACGCACTCGGTAGCCGGGTGGCAGGGTCGTATCAGCTAAGATTTGCTCGGCCTGAGCGCGTACAACCGGTCCGGGGATGTACCTCTCGTCCACGTCGGCCCTGACGGTCACGACCCTTTCATGGTTAATGCGATTGACCTGTCCAAGGCCACCGACAACTTCGAATTTGGCGACAGTGCTAAGCGGTACGAGCCCCTCTGGTGTAGGGATGAGGAGCTCTCGGAGGATATCCGTCACCCGGCGTTCGGACTCGGGCAGCTGCACGGTGATGTCATAGTCTTCATCGCCTTCCCTGTACGTGGAAACCTTGATGCCGTTGAAGGCGACCTTCAGGGCGAAGCCGATGACCTCGGTGGACAGTCCCAGAAGGGCCGCTCTTTGCCGGTCCACTCTCACTTTGACCGTTGGGGAACCTGCGACATAGTCGTCGCGGATGTCCCGAACAAACGGGATTTTCTCCAACACAGACCTCGCTTCGTGAGCGATACGGCCGAGGACATCAAAATTGTCGCCCGAGATTTCTATATTGATCGGGGCCCCTGTCGGCGGGCCTTCTTCCCGTTTTACCACGGTAATATCAGATCCGGGGATGTCCTTGATCCTCTTTCTCATCGTTTCGATGGTTTCAAAAGATGGCTCAACCCGATATTCCATGTCATGGAATTGCAGACCGATATGGTTGGGCGTATTATCCTCAAAAGCGGACTGTCCGCCCATAACAGCAACGGTCCTGGAATAGACGTACTTCACGTTGGGCATGTCCGTTGGGCCCAGGACCAATTGGCCATTCGATAGGGTATGTCGTTTGTCCGCAGTCCGGGCGGCATAACAATCAACCGGCTTCATATCGGCAGGGGGCAAGCCCTGGCCATATCGGCCGCACAAAGCCAGCTCGACCTGTCGGGCAATCCGGTCCGAGTACTCCAGGTCAGCCCCCTCGGGCATGTCCAGATTGACGTATACTGCATTCGGTTCGACGTTAGGAAAAAACTCGATCGGCTTCTCAAGGCCTACCCGGTGGAACCAGATCATAGCCATTGCAACCAGGGAAAGAAACGCCATGATGATGACCGGGACTCGATGGTTGAGAGCACCGCTAAGCAGGCGGCGGTAAGCCCTGAGCAATGGGCCCCGCACACTGATGGGGGCTTGAGCCGCCCGCTCGATATCCTCAGGGCTAACCTGGACCTTTGTGACACGGTGACCGTATGGAAGCCTCAGGAAAATGGCCGCTAGCGCAGGGTTGATCACGAGAGCTACGAAAAGAGACGATGACAGCGTGATCATGACCGTCTTGGGCAGATAGCTCATAAACTCGCCCATAATTCCCGGCCAGAAAAGAAGCGGAAAGAATGCGGCCACTGTGGTCACGGTTGAGGCAGCGACCGGCTGAGCCACTTCACCGGTCGCCATGACCGCTGCACGGAGGCGAGGCACACCTTGTTCCATATAGCGGAAAACATTCTCAACGATGACAATGGCGTTATCCACCAGCATGCCGAGCGACAGAGTCAGCGAAAAAAGGACGACCATATTGAGGGTAATGCCAAGAGCATGAAGAACGCTAAAAGAGATAAACATTGAGAAGGGAATAGCCAGGCTGACCAGTACAGCATTACGCACGCCCATGACAAAGAAAAGCACCACAATAACCAGAAATAAGCCTGTAACAATATTGTTTTCCAAGTCGGCAACCATGATCCGGATGTCTTTGGCGTGGTCCATCAGCTTGGTCACCTCAATGCCCGAGGGCCAGGTCGCTTTCCTCTCCTCAATGATTCGATCAATCTCCTCGGTAATGCGCAGCACATTTTCACCGGCTCGTTTCTTGACCGCAATATTGACCGCTTCCCGGCCATTCAGTCGAGACCGGCCCTCTTCATCCTTGAACCCGTCTACCACCCTGGCCACATCCTTGAGATATACCGGCCGTCCCTGGTGAAGCCCCACGACCAGGCCGTAAATCTCTTCAGGGCTCTGAAACTCACCGGGAACGCGCAGTTGAAATCGGCCGTCCGCCATTCGAATGGCACCTCCCGACACGTTCCGATTCTCTTCGGATATCACGGTTTGTAGCTTGGTGATTGGGATACCGTAGTAGGCGAGTTTGTCCGCGAAAGGCTCGACCCTGATTTCTCGCTCCAAGCCGCCTGTGACATCAGCTTCCAGGACCCCGGGAATGGATTCTGTCTCTTCTTCCAGATCTTCAGCGATTTGCTTGAGCCTCACCAGCCCGATGTCGCCAGACAGGGACAGGACGAGGACAGGCAGTTCAGAGATGTTGACCTCGAAGACTTCAGGATCATCCTCAAGGTCTGTAGGAAGCTCCGGCTTTGCCAGATCAACCTTATCTTTGGTCTTGGGAAGCACATCGTCGATATCGGTCCCAGCCACAAACTCAATCACGATCGAGCTCATCCCTTCTGTGCTCGAGGACTGGATTTTCTTGATGTTCTCAAGACCTTTGAGTTTCTTTTCAATAGGGATCGTGATGGATTGTTCAATATCCTCCGGTGCGACGCCGGCGTATTGGGTTTGGATGAACACATAAGGGATGGTAATATCGGGGGCTGCCTCGCGAGGGAGCGACTCGTATGCCACCAATCCGAAGATAATAATGACCAGAGCAAGAACGACAACGCTCGTCCTCTTACGGACGGCTATATCTGAAATAATCATGATTCAATAATCTTGTCAGTGCTGCTGACATTCTTTATGACATCAACAGCTTGACCGCTATTCAGGAATCGGTGACCAACCACGATGACCCGATCGCCGGGCTCCAAACCGGAGTTGACCTGGACTTCCCAGCCGACGAGCACGCCCAGTTCGACTGGCCTTTTCTCGGCGCGTCCCTGTTTCTCCACATATACGAACCGATCATCACTGTGGGTAATGACAGCGTAGAGGGGAACGGTGAGAGCCTGCTCAAAGACTTGCTTGACGAGCCCAACCTGTGCGAACATGCCCGGAAGAATGCGACCATCAGGATTCGGGATGATCAGCTCCAAATCGTAAAGGCGAGCCAGGCTCCTGGGTTGCCGCGCAAGGAAGACTTTCTTCCCCTTCACTCGGCGTTTGTCTAAGGCCTCGATGACCACTTCCGCCTCTCTCAGGTCAAGGACCGCGGCCACGTCGCTTTCAGGCACGCCAACCGTTACTTTGACCTTATCGATCTGAAGGATCTGGGCCACCGCCTGGTCCACCCCCAGCAAGTCACCCTCCTTGGCCTTGATCTCGTTCACCCTGCCAGCGATTGGGGCCGTGATTCGCGTTCGTTTCAATGCGAGCCTGGCTTCGCTTCGCTGAGCATTGATATCTTTGAGTCGGGCTACCGCCTCATCCAGCCTGCTCTCTGCCGTTATCTTTTGGTTTGTCAGCTCAGCAATGCGATCGTGTTCCACTTTTGCCAGTTTGTAATTGGCCTCGATTCTGTCCAAACGGGAACGATAGTCGCGATCATCAAGCTGGACCAAGATCTGCCCTTTCCTGACATGCTGGCCCTCCTCCACCATGATGTCAACGACCTGACCACGGACTTCCGCCTTGACCCAAAGGTCCTCGTAAGGTTCAACTTGACCTGGCAAACTGATCTTATCCTTCAGCTGGCTGGGCGTCACCGTTAAGGTGATAACTCTGACGGCTGGCGTGTCCTTTTTCATGGCTGCCTTTTTGGCCTCTGCCAGGCGCTCTTGCTCCTTGATAAGTTCTCGGCCCATAACGATAACGAAGCCCAGGATAAGCGCCACCAATAGCCATGGGAAAAGGCCCCAGAAAAAACGAAGTATTCTGTTTTTTACGTTAGAACTGCTCATATTCGATTTGAACCTCTGAATTATGAATGCTGCCCTTCTCTAGTCCTTGAAAGGCCAGACGCAATAAACGCTCCGCTTTTTCCGGATCGGATGAATCCGGCCGTATATAATATAGATGAAAACAAAAGTCCAGAAGACTCAGAAGTAGGATGGCGGCTTCATAAGGATCCATTTCCTTGACCTCACCACGAGCCATCCCCTCATTATAGATGGCCACGATAGCATCGATCATGCGACGGTGAAACCGCTCCACATCATAACCAGGAGCCCCCTGAGGTGGCCCGAACACAAGATTATGGATCATCTTGAACAGGTTTTCATACTGTTTGACCCCTTCATAGATACGTCGATAAAGATGAATCATCCGTTCCAGTGCGGTACCCGGTTTTTCAATGACTTCCGCCAGGACAGCCTTCTGCTGGCACACAGCCGAATCCAGAATGCTGTAAAAGATGCCTTCTTTGCTCTCAAAATAGTAATAGAGAACCGGTTTGGAAACACCTGCACGGGCGACGATTTCCCTCACATGCGTGCCGGCGTAACCCTTTTCAGCGAAAAGAGCGGTTGCTTCTTCCAGAAGTCTTGTCTTTGCGCTCTGCCCGTCAATGCTGTTTTCCTTCTGATTTTTCATGGATTCAAAGCTCTTTTGCTGGCGTAGTCTATTTTTAACCATGGAATTGAAGCAGGTCAAGGAAAAACTTACCTATCGGTAGGTAAAAAACGCAAAAGCAGAGAATATATAGCAAAAACAAATTCTTGGGCTGCCAGGGCGGGAACTGAAAGGTCATACGAACAAATACGGATACATATATCGTGGTTGGTGGCTCGGCTCAGGTGAACTGGATGCATACATTTTTGTAGCTAAACCTGACAAATAATACAAAACCGTATCATCCGTGAAATGTAATGGCAGAAGCCAGGCCCATTTCTACCATGACCAATCTGAAATGGCTGTGGACAGGCGAAGAGGATGTTGGGGAACATGCCAGAACGGTGCTTATAATGAAAAAGAGATTGACAAAAGATTTCCATTGTTTTAGAAGCTACGAAACTTTGTTTGAAGTCTACTAAGGATTAAGAAGCAGAATGAAACCGGCTCATTTGAACATTGTCACCATGATCAGGCAGAGGGGTACCGTTTTGCCCCCAGTGCCCCCCGTGCGCCCTCAGCGAGGTAGAAGAAAACTACCGGGCCTGATGATGTAACAGTGTTCTAGATAGTCCTTCAAAATCCGTTATCAGGCCCGCTTGATAACGGATTTTTTTCGCTTCAAAGCGGGATGAAAGAGGCTGATAAAAAGTCCGAATGAGGAGAGAAGAAATGGGTGAAACAGCAAAATTGATTCTTGATGGGAAGACCTACGAATTCCCTATTGTGGTAGGCACGCAAGGGGAAAGGGCGATTGATATCTCCACACTCCGCAAAGAGACAGGGTTCATTACTCTGGACCCTGGGTTTGTCAACACGGGCAGTTGCCGTAGCAGCATTACTTTCATGGATGGAGAAAAGGGAATCTTGCGGTACCGGGGAATTCCCGTGGAGCAACTTGCAGAGCACGCCAGCTTTGTTGAGACCGCTTATCTTTTGATCAACGGGGATCTGCCCGACCAGAAGGAACTCACCGGTTTCTCTGTCATGTTAAACGACCATTCCCTCGTTCATGAGGACATGCGCGCTTTCTTTGAAACCTATCCCAGAGGCGCTCATCCCATGGGAATTCTTGCATCCATGGTGAACAGCCTGAGGGCCTTCTACCCTGAACTCCCGCATCTGTCTCAGGAAGAGGAGATCAATATCACTTTCGCCAGACTGCTATCCAAAGTGAGGACGCTGGCTGCCATGTCTTATAAAATCTCTCTCGGTCACAGAGTGGTCTATCCTTCCCATCGTCTCTCCTATTGCGGCAACTTTCTGAATATGATGTTTCACTCTCCTGTTCGCCCCTATGTCATTGACGAGGATGCTGTACGGGCGCTCAACGTCTTCTGGATTCTCCATGCAGACCACGAACAGAACTGTTCGACAGCCGCGGTTCGACTGGTAGGAAGCGCCAAGGTCAACCTCTATGCGGCCATTTCAGCGGGAATCGCGGCGCTCTGGGGCCCTTTGCATGGAGGAGCCAACCAAGCTGTCATTGAGATGCTTCAGGACATTTCAAAGAATGGGGGAGATCCTGCACCCTATGTCGCCAGAGCAAAGGACAAAAGGGACCCTTTCCGCCTCATGGGTTTCGGCCACAGGGTGTACACAACCTATGATCCTCGGGCTCGAATCATGAAAAGGATGGTGACCAAGGTTCTTAGGAAGCTCAATCGTGAAGATCCACTGCTTGATGTTGCCAAGCAGTTGGAAGAGGTCGCCCTGAATGATCCCTATTTCATAGACCACAACCTTTACCCCAATCTGGATTTTTACAGCGGCATCTTCCTGCGGGCAATCGGTATTCCGCTAAACATGTTCACGGTCATGTTTGCCATCGGGCGTCTGCCCGGCTGGATCAGCCAGTGGAAGGAGAGTCTCGATGATCCAAAATGGAAGCTTCAGCGTCCGCGACAGGTCTACATTGGCTCAGAGGCCCGGGACTATATCCCAATGAAAAAAAGAGGGCAGGAGCGGTTGAAAGACTCCAGATCCCTGGCTTACGTGAGCGCTTTTTTCGCAAAACAAAAGGGCGAAGTTTTGCCGGCGTCTCAAGGTCATCAGACTATGAAAAAAAAGAAAAAAGCAACCATCTAGCGTTTCGGTGTCGCTCCTGGATTATCCAGACCGGAGTGCTTCCTCATGAGCCGTTGAAGATGAACTATTTGCAAGGTGGGTCAGGGTGCCGGTGTTCCTTCAAGGCAGAGTTTATGAAATGACCTGTCGATGGAAACCGGATATTTTCCGTCAAAACAGGCCAGGCAAAGGTCCTCCCTTGGAATATCGGTTGCCTTAACCAGGTTATCGATTCCGAGGTAACCGAGGCTGTCCAGTCCGATAAAGTCTCGGATCTCTTCCACCGATTTCTGGGCAGCGATCAGTTCTCCCCTGGTTGAAAAATCGATACCGTAATGACACGGAAAGCGATGGGGTGGACA
>JASFTV010000144.1:0-8402 GCA_050050615.1 Desulfobacteraceae bacterium | reverse complement strand
AAGACATTGAGCGGGAGTCGTTCGTGGTGGGATTCAGCAAGCCATACCGTTGCCCTCCAGAAATCCAGAACCTCACTGACTGCTATGCCGGGCGGTGCCAACCAGATCACGAACTCCTCAAGAGAGGTGTCAGGGAAGATACCATCCGCGTGGTCACCTGCTCGGAGAAGAGGGTACGTCAGAAGGTCGGAAAGGAGATCAGCGCACTTTTGGGAGAAGGGCTCCAGCCTTGGGATATTGCTGTTATCTCGGTGCGTGGCAAAGGCGTCAAGGAGAACATATGTCACAACGAGGCGCTGGGCGGACACAAGGTAGTTCTTGCCACTGCCAATGATGCCGGCTCTCAGATCATCTGTGACACATTTCTGCGCTTTAAGGGTCTGGAGCGACCGGTGGTGATCGTGACCGATCTTCGACTCGTGCCAAACCTCTATGAGACTCGGATGCACATCGCAGTTTCCAGGGCTTTGAGCATCTTGCGCATCGTTGAGGTAGAAGCGGTGATTAGGAAAGACTCGACACTGGCTGAATTGATTTGAGTCACAATGTCAAAGAATTCAAGAATGTCCCCGCTTTTCCAGTTGTACCATTTCATGGGGGACAAGTGACAAATGCTTGCCCCGTGAAATTTTTACCCCGTGAAATGTGGAGCATATTTCACTGGGGGCAGCCCCAGCTGCACCATTTCACTATGGTATAACCGCGTTAATCCGCGTCCTGCTGGATTTACCTCGCACCAAATATCTCGTCGAAAAAGGCTTTCATATCCGACCACGAGCGCTGGTCAGCCGCCTTGTCGTACTTCAGCGCATCCATGCCCGCTTTGTCCGCATCGGGATTGGTGAAGCTGTGTTTTGCTCCCCCGTAAATAACCATCTGCCAATCGAGTCCGGACTCACGCATCTCTGCAAGGTAGTTCTGGAGATGCGCATCTTTCACAAACGGGTCGTTCCCACCGTGGCAGATTAGAATCTTCGCCTTGACCACGTTCCCTGCATTCTCAGGCGGAAGGATCGGTGAACCGTGAAAGCTGACCACGCCCCTGACATCAGCGCCACTGTAAGCGATCTGCTGGACCGTGGCTCCACCAAAGCAGTATCCGATCGCAGCGATGCGGGTCTGATCGACGGTGGGCTCTTCTGTAAGGATTCTCATCCCTGCCATGGCCCGACTGCGCCATAAATCCAGATTTTGAGTGATCTGCTTCATCCAGGCACCCGCCTGGTCCGCATGCCCGGTCACCTTCCCGACACCGTACATGTCCAGGGCAAAGGCCACATAACCCATGGCCGCCAATTGTTCAGCACGGCCGCGAGCATAGTCATTCAGCCCCCACCATTCGTGGACAACAAGGATCCCGGGGCGTTTTCCCTTTATGGAATCGTCGTAGGCAAGAAAGCCTTCGAGCTGCATACCATTATGTTGATACGGCACGGACTTGGTCAGGACTTTCGCCTGAGCCGTGGCCGCAAATACCAACAACACCGCAAAAAATATTGCAATAGATTTTTTCATAACCACGCCACCACCTTTCTCCAGCGACTCTATTGCCAAGAAGTTAAGGACCATTCCTTCTGATGCAAGGGAAGCCTCCCAACATCTTTCTCATTTTACCGCCCGCCGTCCCGTCTGCGCGCCTATTTTTCTCTTAGGGTGCTCGGCCAAGGCTCCGGCAAAACCGGGCTCACGCTGGATTTACATCGTGGGCCTCTGGGGGAGCAGGCTCTTCTCCTCCCTTTCGTAAAGCGAATCGTCCTGCCCCCGGCCGTGTCGAAGACCCTGTCGCAGACCCTGAGCAGCGTCGAAGGGAGCAAGGTCGAAGGGAGTATCATCGAAGGGAGTTTATCGAAGGAGGAGGTCGGGAGGGATTTCCAGCAGGGCCCCCTGGTCCGTGTCGAAAATTCGGTCTTCAGACTCTCCTCCCTTTCGTAAAGGGAGGCCGGGAGGGATTTAGTGTATGGCAGCCCGCCAACGCATCTTGGCTGATCATCAAATGTCCGCGCCGGTCTTTGTGGGGCTGCCCTTCTCGGCCCGCAGGTAGGGCGTTATCTTACCGGGGTGGCGAGGTAAATGCTCTGCGAGAGATAACACGCGCATTGCATAATATGCAATTTTTTCATTGACATCACCCATCCCTTTTTCTAGACTTCCTAAAATCCGTTGCTTCGGCTTGCAGTATGTTTAACTCCTGCTAATGAGATGGTGATTATGATGTTCTCTAGCCCGCTCCCTCTCAGCAGACCCATTCTGGGATGAGCGGGCGTTTATTTTTCGCAGTGAATCTCCCCGCCCACGGGGCGGGGCTTTCTGCCGCGGTTTTTGTAGAGGATCCATGAGCGTCGGCCTTAATCCGCGTCCCTCTTGGTTCTTCAAAGAGTGAATTCGAATGCTATTCAACAGGGGACGAAACGCCGTCAAGGCAGGATGCCTAACCCTGGAACCATTTAACCCCTGCGACGCTGCGGGTTCTGCGAGAGATACACATGAAAAACCAGAAGGATAAATACAAAGAGGACGACGTCCGCCTTGACCTTTTCGAAGAATTCGCTCCTCAAGTCAGGGAAGTCCTCCGCCGCTACCGCGAAAAGCGCAAGCTTTCCTCCATCGCGAGGCAACTCGGCTTCCACCCATCCCGCCTCACTGAAATGATCACAAAAAACAACAATGCTGACTACAAGCGGAAAATCACGCCTTACTATCTTGGGAAGTTTCTCGACAGCGGCATCATGGATCCCAAGGAAATCCTGGGGCACCGCAGACTCGAAGACCTGCCTGATCGCGTCAGGATCTTTTTCGAGCGACTGAGTCTAAGTCGAAAGACCTTACACCTGGTGCTAGAGGCCCAAAGGCGAGGCATTGATCTGGACATGATCCTGGAGGAAATCCTTTATCCCAAAACAAAACGTTAAGCATTCAGCATGAAGTGCCCAACGTGTGAATTTCTGAATAGAGACTCTGCGGTGTTTTGCCTTGAATGTGGTGAAACAGTTGCCGCTGCGTGTCATCAATGCGGCAGGCTATTTCATCCGGAAGCGAAGTTTTGTGATGAATGCGGCATAGATCTAAGACCATGACCCCGGGGAAACCAGGAAACCGTTTTTGGCCAAGAATGAGAAAGGGTGTTCCCATAAAAGCGCAATAAAGGAGTCGAATTTCGCTTTGACTCGTGGTAGTGTAAAATTCGATGATGCACGCTGTTGGCGGCGTCAAGGCAAATAACCGGAAAAGCACAGGGACAGGGGGTAAAGGGGTAGTGGGGTATAAGGATCAATAAGATCCGGTACAATGACTACAGGATCTTCATAATTCCGCCCATCCCGTCTCATAATTGCAATTTCACCACGCTTGCCCCATGAAATACTGGACGCATTTCATCGGGGTGGAATCATTCTCATTACTTAAGGCGAGAGCCGCTTGCTACGGAGAGCATAAGGTTGTCTACAGTAATGCAACTGATCACATTGAAATCCTGTCTCGCGACGGCGGGCCTGCGATGAAGCGGCGCTCTTTGCGAGAGATAATTCCAAAAATCTGTGTCTTCAACATGTTTGCGGCGAAGACCATAGGAGGGTGCCATGATGGACACTGAAGAGAAAAAGATTTCCGAGTATGATTTTGTGGTCAGGGCCGTCAAGAAGCTCAGGAAGCCGCCCTACAAGGGGATTCATTCGGTATACAGCGGGTTCAACCAGGCTTTCAGAGAGTACTTCAACAAGAACCCTGTGGAGGTGACAAATCAGTTGGCCAAAGAGGGGAGAATCGCGACGCGGCCTGTGAGAGGGGGTGTCATGCTGTATCTACCTGAGGATGCGCCGGCGCCCAGTGCCCCGAAAAGCGTTCTTGAAAAGATTCTGGCAGAGGAAAAGCCTGAGGAAGAGCCGGCCATTTCCTCGCCCGTGGACCCTGAGGACGAATGACGCGTTACCAATGAGAAGTAACTGTCTTGGTACCGCTCTCAAAGTCTCAGAGCTTTCTGAGGTCGCATAGGGCCTGATGCCTTTCCGTCGGGACCTCCGCCATAGCAGGGGCTTTTGAGCGATCACGCTATGCTCTGGGTAAAGTATTTCTCCGCGTCTCTGCGAGAGATAAAAAGGGGTGGTGGGACATGCGCATTAAAAGGAGCTTGTTGTGAGAAAGATCGATTACATGGCGGTTGCTGAAAAGGTGATAAACCAGATCAAGAAAGGCGCCTTTTTGACCGTCAAGGCCGGCAGTGCCCTGAACACTATGACCATTGGCTGGGCCACGGTCGGCTTTGTCTGGCGCAAGCCTATTTTTATGGTGGCAGTCCGGGATTCCCGGCACACGTTCGGGATCATTGAGAAGGCGGCCGACTTCACCGTGACCGTGCCCTCGGCCTATATGCACGACGAACTCATGTACTGCGGCACAAAATCGGGCCGGGATGTGGATAAGTTCAAGGAATGTAGCCTGGGCATCAAAGAGGCGCAGCAGGTGCGTTCCCCGATCATCCACAGACCCGGCCTCCATTTCGAATGCAAAATCGTGTTCAAAGCCCCAATGGATCCCAAATACCTGATCAAGGATTACGAAAGCCTATACCCGGAACGCGACTATCATACACTGTACTTTGGTGAAATCGTTGCCTGCTACGAAACAGAGTAGGTTGAGGAGGTGAATGCCGACTGCTTGCCCCGCGTGCCCCGTGAAATCCGCTGCAGGCGGCTATTTCACCGGGGTTGAATGCTCCGCGTATTCAAGTGGGGCATACTATATTTGACTGGGGGCAGCCCCAGCAGCACCATATCACTGGGGACAAATGACCAATGCTTGCCCGGTGAAATTTTTACCCCGTGAAATGTGGAGCATATTTCACTGGAGGCAGCCCCAGCTGCACCATTTCACCGGGGACCAATGACGTCCACGGAGGGGTCCCCATGACAAAACTTGACGAACTCGCTTTCCTCGACGCCACCGACCAGGCCGACCTGATACGCCGCAAGAAGATCAAACCCGTCGAACTGGTGCAGGTGGCCATAGAACGCATTGAACGCCTCAACCCGACCCTCAACGCGGTGATCACCCCCATGTATGAACATGCCCTTGCAGAGGCCAAGGGCAATCTGCCCGACGGGCCTTTTGCAGGGGTTCCGTTCCTGCTCAAGGACCTGCTCGCAGCTTATGCAGGGGTGCCCATGACGCTTGGCTCGGAGCTCATGCGCCACTTTGTGCCCGACCACGACAGTGAGCTTGTAATAAGGCTCAAGCATGCGGGTCTCATCATCCTGGGCAAGACCAATGCACCCGAGTTTGGCATTCTTCCCACCACCGAACCCCGGCTTTTCGGTCCGTGTCGTAATCCCTGGGGCACGAACCGGACTACCGGGGGCTCCAGCGGCGGCTCTGCCGCTGCCGTGGCCGCAGGCATGGTCGCCATGGCCCACGGCAACGACGGGGGCGGATCGATCCGGATTCCGGCTTCCTGCTGTGGCCTCTTTGGGCTCAAGCCCACCCGGGCGCGCAACCCGCTCGGGCCTGATTTTGGGGATATCATGAGTGGACTGGTGGTGGAGCATGCCATCACGCGGTCGGTGCGAGACAGCGCAGCTCTTCTTGATGCCACCTCAGGGCCTGATAGGGGCGACCCTTACTGGGCACCGCCGCCGTCGCGGCCCTTTCTCGAGGAGGTGGAGGCCGCACACGGAAAGCTCCGTGTTGCATTCGTTTTGGAGGGAGGTCCTGGCATCAAGATCCACGAAGACTGCGTCAAGGCGTTGGAGGATGCGGCAACCCTCTGCCATGACCTTGGTCACGATGTGGTCATGGACACCCCAAACGTCGAAAGAGAATTCTTGACCCAGGCATTTATGGATATCTGGGCAGCGGGGTGTGCCACCAATCTGGAGGGGATTTCCCGCGTCACCGGCAGACCGCCGAATCCGGATAAGGTGGAGCCGTTGACATGGGCGCTTTACGAGATGGGGCGGAAAGTCAAGGCGTCGGATTACCTGCTTTCATTGAATACGATTCAGAATTTCGGCCGTAGCATGGATCGTTTCCTGGAAAAATACGATGTTTTCATGACCCCGACGCTCGCTGAACCCCCTGTTCCGCTCGGGACGTTTGATTCGCCAAAGGATAATCCCTTGCAGGGACTTGTGCGGGCGCTTGCATTTGTGCCTTTCACGCCGATTGCCAATACGACGGGACAACCTGCCATGTCCGTGCCGCTCTACTGGAACGACGAAGATTTGCCCGTGGGTATCCACTTCATCGGGCGCTTCGGCGATGAGGCCACCCTGTTTCGTCTGGCCGCGCAACTGGAACAAGCAAGGCCCTGGGCAGACCGCCGGCCACCCGTCTCAGCCTGAAGGATCGCCATGTGCTTTTCGGTGTGGGATGAAGAATGCTTGCCCGGTGAAATTTTTACCCCGTGAAATGTGGCGCATATTTCACTGGGGGCAGCCCCAGCTGCACCATTTCACCGGGGACCCATGACAAATGCTTGACAACCAACAACGGACCAGACGTATGAGGACCAAGAGGCGGCAAACAGAGACTTCATCCCTTTTCCAAATGGCAACACATGCCGGCTAATCCGGTCCGGAAGATTTTCTGGCCGGTAACGGTCAGGGCGAGGAAGGAGGCTTTATGAAAAAAGCGTTTATGTTAGTGCTGCTCGCAATGCTTTTTTGCACGCAAAGTGCGCTGGCCGAAACCGAGTTGGTGGGGATTAGCTTGGGCGGAGTCAATATTCAACTGCCCGCCCCAAACGGATTTTCCGAAGTCAGTGATGTCTCTCCTCAAATCCGCAATCGAGCAGAAAGACTTACCCCGCCGCAAAACAGGTTGTTAGCGTTTTTCGTTCCTGATGCCGCTCTTCAGAGATTCAAAAAAGGTGAAGTGGCCACCTTGGTGTATGACAGGTACATGGTTGTTCAGGCTTTTCGGGGAATGGAAAGCGGCAATGTGAGTTCCCAGCAGTTTCGGGAACTGGTACGACACATAAGACAAGAGCAGGGCCATTTAAGTGAGCGTGACAGGGAGCGAGCGCAGTCCTACATTGACGATGTCTCTAAAGAATTATCAAAGGAACGGGGAATATCGATTGATCTGAAGGTTGGACAGCCGCTTTCACTTGGTGTTTTCGCCGAAGGCGACAATTTCATCGCTTATGCCGGCCTGACCAAGTATAAGATCGCTGCGGAGGGAAAAGCGCTTGAGATGGTAAACGCAAGCGCTATAAGTTTTATTAGAGTCAAGAAGAAGCTGATCTTTGGGTACGTCTATGCAAAGCACGACTCAGAAAAGGACATAGACTGGGTCCGGGCTGCTGCAAAGGATTGGATTCAAAAAATCCTCTCAGCCAACGGGTCAGGTTCTTGATCGAAAGGAGATAGGGTGAGAGGGGATAATCAGTTAAGGTGGATAAGCGTCGAGCAGAGATTTGAACACTTCTGAAACATAGTGAGGGGGACAGTTATGGAACGTTCGGCAAAAACAGAGCATTTTAGGTTGTGGGTTTTCTGGACGGGGATTTTTAATATCGTTGGTTATGCAGCGCTTATGTGTCCCTTTTCCCTGAAGATCTTCATGGGTGCTTCGAACGGCCTGGGTAGGGCGTTGGGGCTTGGGGGAACCGCGCTCTCCATGCCGGAAAATGTGAATCACGTGCTAATGATCAATATCCTTGGCCTGGTTGTTGTTTTTCTGGGAATTCTTCTGATCATAGCGTCGCTGGATATTGAGAAACGGGCGTGGTTCGTTTTCTGGGAAGGATTGTTAAGGATCTTCGTTTTTCTTTTTTTCCTCTATTATGTTTTGTTCAGCAGTGCTGCCCAGATCACGCTCATGTTCGGAGTCATTGATCTCATCATAGGGCTTATCTACATGTATTACATTTTTACGATAAAGGATCTGAAGATAGCTTAGCCAACAGTATTTCAAAATCAGATGCCCTCCCTCCGGCCCTGTCTTGGACCCTGAGCGCAGTCGAAGGGAGTATCATCGAAGGGAGTTCATAGAAGGAGGAGGTGGGCAGGGATTTCTAGCAGGGCCCCCTGGTCCCTGTCGAAAATTCGGCCTTCAGATTCTCCTCCCTTTCGTAAAGCGAATCGTCCTGCCCCCGGCCCTGAGCGCAGTCGAAGGGAGTATCATCGAAGGGAGTTCATCGAAGGAGGAGGTCGGGAGGGATTTTCAGCAGGGTTCCCTAGTCGCTGCCGAAAATTCGGTTATCAGGCTCTCCTCCCTTTCGTAAAGGGAGGTCGGGAGGGATTTTCTGAAACATCCCCAATCCCTGCCAACAAATAACGCCAAGCCGGAGGCGAGGGAAAAGGAGGCTTTATGAAAAAAGCATTGATGGTGCTGCTGGTCGCGATGTTTGTATGCACAGGAGCCGCGGGGGCCGGAACCAAGGTTGTCCAGGTCACCCTGGGCGGGGT
>JASFTV010000143.1:0-8420 GCA_050050615.1 Desulfobacteraceae bacterium | reverse complement strand
TAAGGGGTCAAAGTCGTACAAGTTTCCAAGGATAAATCGGCAGGTGTTTCGAATACGCCGATAGGCTTCGGTTAAGCGTTGGAGTATCTCCTCGGACAGGCGGATATTATCCCGATAATCTTCACCTGCAACCCAGAGTCTGATAATTTCAGCGCCGTAATTCCTTATAAGCTGCTCCGGAGAAATCACGTTTCCGGCTGATTTATGCATCGCCTTGCCAGCACCGTCCACGACAAAGCCGTGGGTGAGTACACTCTTGTAGGGCGCTTTTCCTCTCGTTCCCACAGAACACAGAAGCGAACTGTGAAACCATCCTCGGTGCTGATCGCTTCCCTCAAGATAAAGGTCTGATGGGCTATCCAGATCGTCTCGGAACTCCATGACCGCCGCATAACTGACGCCAGAATCAAACCAGACGTCCAATATGTCGGTCTCCTTTTTGAAGCGTGATGAACCGCAGTCTGGGCAGGATGTGCCAGGTGGCAAAAGGTTCTCTTCGGGTTCGAGAAACCAGATGTCGGCTCCGGATTTTTCGACCAGTTGGATGACGTGGTCAATGATCTTTTCCGAAATGACCATCTTTCTGCATCCCAGGCAATAGAAGACGGTGATCGGAACGCCCCACGCCCTTTGTCGCGATATACACCAGTCAGGACGGTTTTCGATAAGGCCGTAGATGCGGTCCTGACCCCAGCTGGGTATCCATGCGACCTCTTTGATGGCTCGAAGGGCATTTTTTCTGAGGCCGGTTTTCTCCATAGAGATGAACCATTGCTCGGTAGACCGGAAAATGACCGGATTCTTGCAACGCCAGCAGTGAGGATATTCGTGGGTAATCGGTTCCTCTTTTAGGAGTACCCCCAATTCATCGAGCTTTTGATTGATGATCGAATTGGCTTCAAATACCTCAAGACCTGCAAAGAAAGGGACATCATCTGTAAATCTGCCAGCGTTGTCGACTGGAGAATACACATCAAGGTTGTACTCTAGGCCTGTATCGTAGTCTTCTCGACCATGGCCGGGAGCCGTATGAACGCAACCGGTCCCGGCATCGAGGGTGACATAAGAGGCGAGGACGATAAGAGATTCCTTATCATATAAGGGGTGTTTTGCCTTAAGCTTTTCCAGTTTGGTGGCCTTGAAGGCCTCAATGACCCGGTAGGTCTCTATGCCGAAGGAATTCATGCATATATCCATAAGACCTTTGGCCAAGATCAATACCTGGTCGTTACCCGTGTCCACGGCGACGTAATCGAGACCAGGATGGAGGGCGATGGCCAGATTGGCAGGTATTGTCCACGGCGTGGTGGTCCATATGACCACGGAAACCTCTTTTCCTTTAAGGGAGGGGTAGTCATGGCTGAGATCCGAGATCATAGGAAACTTGACGAAGATGGAAGGTGAGGAATGCTCCCCATACTCCACCTCTGCCTCTGCAAGGGCCGTCTGGCAGGAGGTACACCAATAGATCGGCTTTTTGCTCTTGTAAATACTTCCATCAAGGGCGAATTTGCTGAATTCCCTCACGATTGTGGCTTCGTAAGGAAAAGCCATGGTGAGATACGGCCTTTCCCATTCTCCCAGGACGCCCAGGCGCTTGAATTCATTCCTCTGAATATCGATGTATTTTTCCGCGTATTTGCGGCAGTACTGTCTTATTTCAGCCAGGGACATCTCTGTCTTCTTCGCCCCCAGTTCTGTGTCAACTTTGTGCTCGATAGGCAGGCCATGGCAGTCCCAGCCAGGCACATAAGGGGCGTCGAACCCTGCCATTTGCCTGGACTTGATGATAATGTCCTTCAGGACCTTGTTGAAAGCGGTGCCCATGTGGATGTGGCCATTCGCATAAGGCGGACCGTCATGAAGCATGTAACGCTTTCGACCTTTAGAGGTCTCCCGCATTCTATGATAGAGTTTTTCTCTATCCCATTTCTCAATCATATCAGGTTCTCTTTTGACCAGATTGGCTTTCATGGGAAAATCGGTCTTAGGTAAGTTGAGTGTTTCCTTATAATCCATTGAGCAGGCCTCCATCCTTGAATACGACTGTTTGATTACCAGATAAGCCCTTTCAAGTCAAACGGATTGTATTTCATTGACATCACAGGGTATAAACAGTATGAGAGGGGGCAAAGGAGATATCTGGTTTTATGATCTCCTTTTTGTTATCTGGGAAAAAGCAATGAAGGGATTTGTCCCCAGCCCCCCGTTTAAAGGAAGGCATCGCAAGGGATCCTGTTGGGAAAGGGAGCGCGGTTGGCCGTGTGGAGCCATTTTGCCTACCGCCTGCTCAGGGACGAGAATTCACAAACACAGAAAGTCCCTTAGTTCAAACGTGTTGAATTGTACAGAAAGTACCAAAATAGATCAAACCAAGGAGGTTTGAAGTTATGAAAACGAAATACCTGCTACCTCTATTTTTGTGTTTCTGCATTTTGAGCTGCACCACACCGGTTGTTTTCTTTACCGCAGGCACGGCCGCCGGTGTGGCTGGATACAAGTACCACAGAAGTTCGCTGGAGGTTATTTATCAGGCCTCCTACATAGAGACGTGGGACGCAACGTTGAAGGCCTTGGAGAACATGCATCTAGAGATCGAAAGCAAGAAGCATGATCTCACGTCGGGCAAAATCGTGGCCAAACGAGCGGACAAGAAGTCTGTTCACCTTTCACTTAAATACAAATCCTCGGAAGAAACAGAGGTCCTCATCCGCGTAGGTTTCTTTGGGGATGAAGAGGCCTCAATGGCTATCAAGGATGAGATAAGGAAAGTCCTCTTCGGAGGATGAATTCCATTAAGTTCGGATAGCAAGATCTGTAAGCATGTGGTGGGCGAAATTTAGGATGAACTGGATCTGTTCAGGGGTGCAGTAGGCCTGGCACTCACATCTTAAGCCCTTGAGGCTGCGAATGAAGAATTCCATTTTGATCCACTTTTCTCCCAATTCTATGGCAAAAACATGCGGCTGACAGCCACGATGTTGAAATTGGGTATGGTTGAGAAGGTCGTCCGGTATCCGGACCCAGAAGATATCCCCGAGCTCAGCCCTGATGGTATTCTGCTCCAGAAAGGTTCTGGCTTTTTTTATATCGGCTAGGGGTATCTCATCTAAGAAATATGATCTCACAGAGAGTCACCCCCTATTTGGTTATCCAATTTCTTCCCGCTCCAGAAAGCGTCAAGCACTGAATAGATCCACACAACGGCAAATGCGATGATGAGATACCAAAGAGAGGATAACCCTTCGCCCTGTATTTTTTCCACAAAACGCTCTGGGTGATCGATTCTAAAACCAGGTTGATTTATGATCGATTTGATCATAAACGCCAGCTTGACGGTGCCTCCAACGAACAGCCCAAATACGATCGCTAGGATGACTAATCCCTTTTTAAGGCTTTGATTGATGATCTGCCCGAGGCCGGGTACGACAAAGGCTGAACATAAGGGGGAGAGAATGGACCTTTTCATCAATGAATCCCTTTGCATGCATAGCCGCTTGATACAACCGGGATTGTTTTGCACACTCCTGTTTATATATAGCATAGAGGGCCTGCTGTCAAATAGCAGATGGGTCTTTTGACGCATGCGTGAGAAAATGTTTACGAGCATGGCCCCGACGAGATTCGAGTACTGCTTGAAGCGCTTGAAGGACAAGGCGTTGGGTTTTGTCCGGACACCGGCCATCAGGCCGCTTTCGGCCGGGTTCCGATTGAAGTGTGGGTGGAATCCCTTGGGGCTTACATCCATCAGCTTCATCTACACGATAATTCTGGGCATGAGGACGAGCATCTGGCCCTGGGTCAGGGGCGTATAGATTTTGTGAGTCTTTTTAATCGACTGAAATTCATAAGGGAAAGCCAACCTACCGTGACTCTTGAACCACACGAGGAGCCAGACCTTTGGGTCAGCCTGGAATATCTCGAAAGGTGCTGGCCTTGGTGAGCGTATGGGGATGGTTATTTCCCATTGAATTTTGAAGCCCCTTGCTATAAGGTGGCCCATGGGAATATTTCAAGGCAGAGGTCGAGGACACGCCCGCATGATCATGAAATGAAATCGTTACACGATATTATCTAACGCGACGTTATCGCCCTATGGCGAAAGGCTAAAATTTCTATCCCTGGAGCCCCGCAGGGAGGGGATCTTTGTTTCCCTGCGACACGTAAGTCCACTTCGTTCCGACAAGCGCCGGGAAATTCAAACTTAAACGTCGCCCCAAACGGGTCGGCTTGATTTTACTCGGAAATGAGTTATGTCCCATAACAAAACAGCCCCGGTCATGAATCATCCCTTTCCTAAGTCAACCTCCTCAACGGAGAAGTACAAGCGGCTTCTGGAAATTGTTTCTCAAGAGGATACCCTCGGGATTGTTATCAACGCTGATCCTGATGCCATGGCGAGTGCCCTAGGGCTAAACAGGCTCTTCTGGCGTAAGGCAAAAAAGACATTGATTTACCATATCAATACAATCAAAAGGGCAGATAACCTGGCGCTTATAAAGCTGCTTAAAATAAAGATGCAACACATTCGAAATCTCAATAGCGCTGAGATCACCAAATGGGCGATCGTTGATTCTCAGCCTCAGCATTATGAGCAACTCAACAAGTTCCGTTTTGATATTATCATTGATCACCATCCCATCGCTTCGGGATTGGTTGGCCAATATGTAGATGTCAAGGAAGATTACGGCGCTAATTCAACCATTATGACCGAGTATCTCAGGGCCGCCAAGATCAAGCCCTCTCCCAGACTGGCCACGGCCCTTTTTTATGGCATTAAGACGGACACGGACAATTTTGCAAGACCCTCTACGCCAAATGATATCAACGCATTCAGGTATCTTTATCAGTTTGCGAATATTAATATGATCAAGAAGATCGAGTCTTCTGAGATGACGAGAAAATCTTTGAACAGTTTCCGGACTGCTCTCGAAAACTTGGTATTCGTTAAAGACAAGGCTTTTATCCATATGGGAAAAGTGAATGACCCGGATATACTCGTCATTATCGCTGATTTTTTTCTGAAGATGGTTGAGGCCACTTGGTGCATCGTGTCAGGGATATATGGCCAAAGGGTTATCGTCATCTTCAGGAATGCGGGTTTTCGCCTTGATGCAGGTAAAATGGCCAACAAGCTGTTTGGCCGGTGGGGCTCTGCAGGCGGCCACAGGAGCGCGGCCCGGGCTGAAATCCCAATCCATGAGATAAAGCCAGCCATTCACGATGTATCGGAACTAAAACACTTTGTACTTGGTAAGATAAGGGGTATTTAAGGCATGAGTGAAGGCGAGCTTTTAGTTCGGTTAGAGCGGGAGGTTTTGATTGATATTAACTGATTGGGCTGTTAAAGGGGTTTGACACTGTGGGGCTTGCTGTCACGCCGATACTGAATGAAGCACTGATTGAGGAGGTCAAGGCCTCCATCAGAGACGGAAGGGATCGATCTCTAAGAAAGATCATATATGATATGCGCCCGGCAGATGTGGCTGATCTCATAGAGCATCTGGATCATGATGAGCGTCTATTCATCTTCGATTTACTGAAGCCGGAAGGCGCTGGAGAAGTGCTTTTGGAGATCGAGGCTCCGGTCCAAGAACGGATTCTCGGTGATCTTGATAACGAGGCCATCACTCAAATTGTTCAGGAGCTAGACTCCGATGATGCAGCAGATCTTGTCGGGGACCTCCCGGCTGAACGGGCAAAAGAGATCATCGAGACCGTCGAAGATGATGTCTCAAAAGAGCTGAGGAAACTCCTCCCCTATCCTGAGGACACGGCGGGCGGTATCATGGCCCTTGAGTATGTTGCCGTCAATGAAGACGCGACAATACAGGAGGCGATTGAAACCATTCGACAAAAAAGGGAGGAGGTCGAAAACGTTTACTATCTTTTTGTGGTGGACGATTTTGAGAGGCTTGTTGGCGTTGTCTCATTAAAAGACTTGGTGGTTGAGCGCCCGGAACGGAAGATAAAAGAGATCATGAACCCGGAAGTGATTTCAGCCTACGTCTATAGAGACCAGGAAGAGGTCGCACACCTTGTCAAGAAATATAACCTTGTCGCTGTCCCCGTGGTGGATGATAATCATAAGCTGGTAGGCCGTATAACGCATGACGACATCATTGACGTCATCGAGCAGGAGGCGGATGAAGATATGGCGCTGATGGCGGGTGTGATTCGTCAGGAAATTGCTGAAGAGTCCCCTATGAAAATTTCCCGGGCAAGATTGCCCTGGCTCATTGCCGGACTTCTTGGCGGGATCATTGCGGCGATTGTGATCAATCAATTCGAGCCATCCCTTGAAAGGATCATCGCCCTCTCATTTTTCTTTCCGGTAATCATGGCGATGGGCGGGAGTACGGGCACTCAGGCGGCAACTGTTGCTGTGAGGGGGTTGGCGACCGGCGACATCAGCATCATGAATATCGGCAAAAGGATTTGGGTTGAACTGAAAGTTGCCCTTGTGAATGGACTCATATGCGGCATCATTCTTGGTCTGATCGTTGGATTCTGGCTTTCTGATTACGGCCTGGGATTCGTTGTCTGTATCTCTCTCGTATTGATCATACTAAACTCAGGCTTTATCGGAGCGGCCGTGCCTCTGGTCATGAAGCGATTGAATGTCGATCCCGCACTCGCCACAGGACCATTTGTAACGACCTCAAACGATATCTTCAGTCTCCTCATTTATCTCGCCCTTGTGACCCTTTTTCTTAGAATAAGCGGCTGACGCCAGGTTGCATGTTCAGATTCTCAGCGAAGGATACTTCGGGTTGAAACGGTGGGGCAGGGATCAAAGCGTAGAGATCATGGAGCAAAGAAACGGCGCAAACTCCGGAGCGTCATCCGAAACAAGAAAGATAGATGTTCAACGCGTCTCTTCGGCAACCGAGCTTGAACAGATACAACTTCTTTTTCAGGAGTACGCCGCGTCACTGGATTTTGAGCTTTGGTTTCAACATTTCGAAGAGGAGCTAAGAGGGCTACCTGGAGACTATTCACCGCCGAAGGGCTGTCTTCTTATAGCGACATATCAAGAAGATATAGCCGGATGTGTTGCAATGAGGCGTTTGGAAAAACAGATTTGTGAGATGAAAAGATTATATGTGAGACCACCCTATCGAGGTTTTGGAATTGGGCGAGTCCTGTCTGTAGCGATTGTTGCTGAGGCTCGAAAATCGGGCTACCGTTGTATGCGCCTGGACACTGTGCCGTCAATGAAGGAGGCAAGGAGGCTATACGCTTCACTGGGGTTTAGAGAAATTAGACCCTATTATCATAACCCGATTCCAGGCGTGGTCTTTCTCGAGCTTGATCTGACTTCGTCCTCTCCGTAGTATCTTTGTATATTCCTGCTCTGGCGACGGTCGCTGGTGCAGGATAGATTTCGTCCCCCTGGTGCGGATAGGGCGTTGACCTTGAGTTCTTTCTTTCGTATTCGTCAAGAACGATGAGCGATGAAAAACAGTATCTAGAGAGTTTCTATTGACGGGGGTAAGTTTCCTGTTGCGGCATTCAGTGATATGATTTATGAAAACCTATTGCCCCGAAACGGCTGATGAATGAGCCCGTAAGATATATTGAGGATCCCGTCACAGCCTAGAGGGGTCATTTTGTGGCCTAAACGGTAGGGAGTAAGGAGAGACCCAGAGATGAGAAATCTATTTATTGTTCTCTCTCTATAAACAGCCGATCTGTAAGTCAAAGGATTGCTAAAGTGGAAAAAGACAGGAAACCTAGGAAAAGTAGGAAGGCCCCTGTTGAGCTGGTCAAGGGGAAGGTGAAATTTGAGGTTTACGGCCAGGAGATGCTCGAGAAGAGGGTCAGTTTCAGCGGGAACAGCGGCAGAATTTATCTTCCCCCTGATTGGGTAGGCCATAGCGTTAAAATTATAAGAATTGACTGAGCCATTGATTTGAAAGGGGAAGAATTCGAATATGAAGACTTTGCCCATACTTGATGTGTCTATCAGAAGGCTAAGAAGAGGGGATGCGGATGATGTCAGTAGGATTTTCAAGGCTGTTAGAGTAAAGCCGGGTGAGGTGGACGTCCACCGAATCATTGAAGAACAGGTCGAAAAACCTGTGGATGCCAGTTTTGTGGCTGAGTTTGGTGGCAGAATTGTGGGATATATGATCAGCTATGTCACTTCAGGGAATTTCGGCGTTGACAGATGTGCCTGGATAAGCATGTTCGGGGTCGAGCCCGAATTTAGGGGGCAAGGGATTGGCAAAAGATTGGCCGAGGAGATATTCAAATTCCACAAAGATAACGGTATCGAGGAGGTTTTTACCTCCGTGAGATGGGATTTTACCGACATCTTGTCTTTTTTCAAGATCCTCGGTTTCGAAAGAAGTGAGTTCCTGCATCTTCGAAAGCACCTTAAATAATCTACGGGCACGGGGAAACGGTAAGCAGGA